>DATKXE010000108.1:0-10617 GCA_035529195.1 Anaerolineales bacterium | reverse complement strand
GTATACCTGTTAGAAGATTGCACCTCTCCCGTAGTCATTCCCGGGGTAATCGATTACACGGATCAAGCAGACGCGGATTTTGCCAGGTTTGCCGAAGCGGGAATGCATGTAGTTCGATCGAGCGAACCGATCTCCAGCTGGCCTGGAATCTTCTCCAAAGATTAGTTCTTCAAATTTAACATTTCAATGGGTAACCTATAAGTGGGTTCGTTTGTGCTGCCAATGCTTCGCTGAAGAATGGTAACCGGAAGTGGAGGCGAATTTCCCGCTGCGTTATAGAAGGAAAAAACCTTTGACTGGAAAGGCCAGGGTTTAGAGTGGGATTTTTCTGGCGAGATGGGCAGCCCACCTGATATTTATAGATGTGCTCTTTGTTAAAATTCGGAAAGCCTTTCAAGAATATATCCGAGCCGCCCTTGAGGCGGGATTACCGGTACCCTCACGACGCTGTAACCCAAGGCAGAGTAATCACGTTCAAGCCACTCATCGAGGAATTCTGCTGTTGCATCGTCTTCAGGACCTAGTTTTATTTTCCGCTCAATAGGCAGTCGATCCAGGATAAAAACCGAAGCATAACGATGGTCGTAGCATTCAGGCAATATCTCGTTGGGGTTCAAACCAAACACTCGCAGAAATGTAAGCGAATCTGGAAGGCCCCGGTCGAGAAAGGCAGCCTCATTTGGTCGCAGCCTTCGCTCGTTTCTCACCTGCATATCAAATATTGCGCGCTGAGTGGGATACCCGCTATTTCGAATCTCTTGGCTGGAATGTCCTTTGCCCATCTCTCTTTTAAAGTAGTAACGTGCTGTCTCCAAAACCGTTTGGAAACCTTTGGCGGCCAACTGATCGATTAAGGTTGTTTTCCCAGAACAGGGTGCTCCGCTTATCACATGCCAGCTCGTCTGGATCGTGAAAGGCGTTGACAGGATTACTGGATCCAACTTTGCGATAATATAGTTCCTTGGAGAAGGAACAACCATTTCGTGCTCCTCGAGGGTGAGTAAAAGGAAGGCTGACAAAACTGAATCATGAGAGAACTAACGATAAAAATGACAGTAAAAATAATTATGCCGTATTTGCGTTAATTCTATTATACAATCTTGCGCTGGGTTGGAGTGGCTTATTCCCTAAATGAGGTCAAACGCTATAAAATGATAATTTTTATCTACGAATAACCTTTTAAGAGCAAAATTTGCTTAAATAACTGGACAAAACGAAGCGGAGCTAGTAAAATTACGCGCTGTATAATCGGAAAGATAAGTTGGAGGCAATACTTTGGCAAATATCAAGTCCGCAATAAAACGTAATCGGCAAAATATTAAACGCCGTATGCGCAATCGAATATATCGTGGTCAGGCACGCACCTTTATCCGCGATGCCCGCTTATCGTTGGTGGAAGAGAACTTAGATGAGGCCCGGGAAACTACCTTAAAGGCGGTAAAAGCACTGGATATAGCGGCTAAGAAGGGCGTTATACACAAGAACAATGCTGCTCGCAGGAAAAGCCGGCTGATGAAACAGCTGGCAGCCTTAGAAAAACAGCAATCTTAATTACACATCAATCTGAAACCTGAAGAGATCAAAACGGGAGCTGCGCAGCTCCCGTTTTCCTCATTAAGCCAGCCATTAGGATGAATGTTATAATCCTTTCTCGGCAGTAGTTAATTAATATTGAAGCAGCTTTTAAGCACTGGAAATGCTATGTTTGAACGTGAACAACGAGCCATCGACGATCAAATTAGGGAATATCTCAACAGCCAGGATATCCCTGAACCGGGGGAATTTCAGTGGAATTCGATCCCATTTGCCGGGAGCTGGGGAATCTCGACCCCATGTTTTCCCCTGGCTGCCCAGGAAGCCCGGGGGGGTAAAAATGTCAATGTCCCCCAGCGTGCTCAAGAGATCGCCTCTGGACTAGCTGCGCATCTCGGCGTTCCGGATGGTTTCAGCCGGGTGGAGGCGGTCAAAGGTTATTTAAACCTTTTTTTCACCTCTAATTCTTTCTCCAAACGCGTTGTAGATCTAGTGCTGGCAAGCGGTCCGGATTTTGGGAGAGGTACGCCACTGGGTGAAAAGGTGATGGTTGAGTTCTCCAACCCCAACACACATAAAGCTTTCCATGTTGGTCATTTGCGCAGTGCAATCCTGGGGGAATCAATTTCACGCATTCTTGACTTCGCTGGCTATGAGGTTGTGCGAGCCAATTACATCGGGGATATGGGATTGCATGTCATTAAGTGGCTGTGGAACTACATGGGAAACCATTTGGGTGAGAAACCCCCAGCAGATACAACCAGCTGGATGGGAGACCTGTACAGCGAAGCTGTCCAGCGCTTAGAAATTGATCCGGAACTGGAAACTGAGGTGCGTGAACTGTATGCTCGCTGGGACCAGGGCGATCCTGAAGTGGTCGCTCTTTGGGAGGAAACTCGCCAGTGGTCATTGGACCATTTCAAAGAGATGTACGCCATCCTGGACATTCATTTCGATCGCTGGTATTCCAACTCAGAGATGGAGCAGCCTGGCAAAGAAGTCGTCCAGCAGCTGATCGAAGCTGGAATCGCTGAGGATGAACGACCTGCTGGAGGCCCGGTCATCGTCCGTATAGATGAAAAACTTGGTCTGCAGAAGGAGAAATACCGGGTGCTGGTTGTATTACGTTCAGATGGTACCGCGCTCTATGCCACTGAAGACCTGGCTCTGGCGATCGGGAAATTTGAGGATTACGACCTGGAATCATCAATCTATATTGTCGATGTTCGCCAATCACTGCATTTCCAACAGGTGTTTAAGACCCTGGAGCTGGCTGGCTATCCATGGGCAACACGCAGCCAGCACCTGCCATACGAGGTGGTGAATTTACCAGGAAACGTTGTCATGGCCTCCAGGGATGGAACAATAGTATTGCTTGAATTGTTGATCGCTGAAGCAGTGCAGCGAGCCAAACAGACCGTCGAGGAGAAAAATCCCTCACTGAGCAATGAACAGCAGGAGGCTGTCGCCCAGGCAGTTGGCTTGGGGGCATTAAAATACCCCATGCTGGCTCGTGACAACGCCAAGATCGTTACTTTTGATTGGCAAACCGCCTTAGATTTCAACGGTCAGGCAGCCCCCTATATTCAATATGCTCATGTCAGGGCGAATAGTATCTTGCGCCGATTAGAGACACCTCTTCCGGATTCGGTACCAGTCGACCACGAACTTCATGCTGCTGAAATTCAATTAATCGGTGCTATCGCACGCTTTCCTGGTGAGGTCCTGCGCGCAGCAGAGGAGTATAAAACGCTCCATATTACCAATCTAGCTTTCGAGCTGGCACGCTCATTCAATGATTTTTATAGACAATGCCCGGTGTTAAATGCCGATTCTCGTGTCCGGGAATACCGCTTGCGCCTGGTAGCTGCCGCCCGACAGACGATCGCCAATGCGCTGTCTCTCTTAAGCATTCAGGCACCAGATGTAATGTAAATCAGGGAAAACCTAATAACCCATACAAAACTTTTCAGATTAGGAGATTAATCAGATTATGCCACCCATTCGAACACTGATCATGGGCGCCGCTGGGCGTGATTTCCACAATTTTAATGTTTTTTTTCGTGATAACCCCGATTATGATGTCCTCGCTTTCACCGCAACTCAAATCCCCAACATCGAAGATCGCAAATATCCCCCGCAATTGGCAGGCTCAAATTATCCTGAGGGGATTCCCATCTATCCAGAGTCAGAATTATCTCGACTGATTGGTGATCTGCGGATCGAGCAGGTGGTTTTTGCCTACAGTGATGTACCCCATGAATATGTGATGCACAAGGCTTCACTGGTGCTGGCTGCAGGAGCTGATTTTCAACTGATGGGACCAGGAAAGACCGAGATCAAATCCACCAAACCGGTTGTAGCTGTATGTGCCGTCCGCACTGGTTCTGGGAAGAGCCAGACAACACGGCGGGTATCCATGCTGCTCCGTGAGATGGGATACCAGGTGGCCGCCATCCGCCATCCCATGCCTTACGGCGATCTCGTCGCTCAAGCTGTCCAGCGTTTTGCTGATTACGACGATCTTGATCTGCATGATTGCACCATCGAGGAACGGGAGGAATACGAACCACATATTGATAATGGAGTGCTGGTTTATGCAGGAGTAGATTATGAGAGGATTTTACGCCAGGCCGAAGAAGAGGTAGACATCATTTTGTGGGATGGTGGCAACAACGACCTGCCGTTCTACACACCCGACCTGCACATTGTGGTTGCCGATCCCCTTCGTCCGGGGCATGAATTGACTTACCACCCTGGAGAAACCAATGCGCGGGCCGCTGATGTGTTTGTAATAAATAAAGTTGACATGGCCGCAGCAGAGGATGTGCTGGTAGTTCGCCAAAACCTCCACCATCTCAATCCCACAGCCACGATCATTGAAGCTGCTTCACCATTGTTCGTCGATGATCCCCTTGCGATTCGTGATAAACGGGTTTTGGTTGTCGAGGATGGACCCACCCTGACGCATGGGGGGATGGCATATGGCGCCGGTTGGGTGGCAGCCAGGCGTTTCGGTGCGGCTGAAATCGTCGATCCACGCCCCTTCGCAGTGGGATCGATCCTCGAAACATACCGTAAGTATCCCAGCACTGGTGCGATCTTACCGGCAATGGGTTATGGTGATGAGATGATGCGCGAGCTCGAGCAGACCATCAATAATGCTGATGTTGAAATGGTGGTCATTGGAACACCGATTAACCTGGCTGGATTGCTGAAAATCAATAAGCCCAGCCAGCGAGTGCGCTACGAACTTCAGGAGATTGGTCAGCCAACTCTGGCGGAAATTCTGCAGGAGAAATTTCAAAAGTAATATTTAGTGTATGGCAAGGATGAGAAAAGGAGTTCTTGCCATATTCAAAACCTATGCCTTCACTCAACTGGGATTCAAAAACCACTTTCCAACCAATGCCCGCCAGTCTGCGCTTGGATGCTATTGTTTATCCACAGGGTAACAATTACCCGGATGGATTCCCAGAAAATCAGCTCATCCTGGGGGATAATTTGGCGATCATGTCAGCATTGCTGCCGAAATATGAAGGGCAGATTGATTTAATCTACGCGGATCCACCTTTTTTTACAAATCGTCGATACCCGGTCAGGGTTGGTCGAGACGAAGATTCCAGACGTCCTCAAGAGTGGCAACTTGCTGATGGTTATCCCGATCACTGGCCCAATATCGAAGCATATCTGGATATGCTCTATCCACGCCTGCAGCTCATGTACCGCTTATTGGCCCAGCATGGTACTCTGTATTTGCATCTCGACTGGCATGCAGACCATTACGCCCGTCTGCTGTTGGATGAGATCTTCGGACCTGAGCGTATCCTTAATGAAATAATCTGGGTCTATCATGGTCCCTCACCCATTCGCAGTGCTTTCAACCGAAAGCATGATACCATCCTGGCTTATTCCAAAAGCCCGACGTACACATTCAATGTTGATGCTGTGCGGGAACCCTATAACCCAAATACCATCAAGACTTTTGCTTCCTCGCCCAAAGCCGGTTTCGGAAAAATCCCCGATCTGGAGCGGGGTAAAGTTCCTGAAGATTGGTGGTACTTCCCTGTGGTTGCCCGTCTGCACAACGAACGTACCGGATACCCAACGCAAAAGCCGCAAGCTCTAATGAAGCGCATAATCTTGGCCAGCTCCAATCCTGGTGATATCGTTGCAGATTTCTTTTGCGGGGCAGGCACGACATCCATGGTCGCATCTCAGCATGGGCGGCGATTCATTGCAAGTGATGTTTCATGGCGGGCGGTGCATACAACTCGCTCCAGACATGTCTCTGGCTCTGATCATCCATTTAATTTGAAGATCGAATCAAGCATTGAGATGAAGAGAAATGTTGGCAAGGATAGAGATATCCAGCTTTCCGATCAAGTGCTGAAGCTCAACCCAGCCTTCATAGATGAACTCGACTACTGGGAGGTTGATCCGGATTGGGATGGCCAGACCTTTCGCAGTGTGAGGCAAGCTGTACGGCCGCGAAAAAAGCATACCATTCCCGCTGAATTAAAACTTCCCCAACCCATTAAAGAACAAAGCGTTGCTGTCCGCTTAGTGAAGATTGACGGCGAGCAAACTCAAATTGTAATTCCGGGGTGATATCATGAAACTATTCGTACCAGGTCGCATCTGTATCTTTGGAGAACATTCTGATTGGGCTGGTGGCTACCGGCGCATCAATGCCGATGTCGAAAAAGGTTACACCCTGATCACTGGAACGGATCAGGGCATTTATGCCGAAGTAGAACCCCACCCAACATCCCTGATCCTCACTTCAACATCACCGGAGGGTGAAAAAGTCGGTCCATATGAAATTCCGATGGAGCCGAATACACTGCTGGAGGAGGCTCAAAAAGGGGGTTTTTGGAGCTACATCGCTGGTGTTGCCTACCAGGTGCAGACCAATTACCATGTGCGCGGTCTGGTGATCAACAACTATAAAACAGACCTGCCGGTTAAGAAGGGCTTGTCCTCAAGCGCAGCCATATGTGTATTGGCAGCCAGGGCGTTTAACCACATTTATGACTTGAAATTGACCATTCGCGGGGAAATGGAGCTGGCATATATGGGAGAGATCACCACACCCTCCCGTTGTGGTCGTATGGATCAAGGGTGTGCCTTTGGTAATCGCCCGGTGCTGATGATTTTTGATGGAGACCGCCTGGATACCATTGAACTGCAGGTAGAAGAAGAACTATATTTTGTTGTGGTTGATTTAGGTGCCGAGAAAGATACCATGGAGATCCTTAATCGCCTGAATCGCTGCTACCCATTTGCGGAGAATGATCTTGAACGTGGTGTTCAGGAATTGCTCGGTCCCATTAACAAGCGGGTTACTCAACAAGCAGTCGAATTATTAAGCAATTCAGAAGGAGAGCACCTGGGCAAACTGATGGGTGAAGCGCAATCTTTCTTCGATCGCTACGCGATACCCGTCTGCCCGGAAGAACTCTCCGCACCAGTATTACATAGAGTATTGGAACATGAACCGCTCAAACCCCACATTTGGGGTGGAAAGGGTGTTGGTTCTCAGGGTGATGGTACTGCCCAGTTCATCGCTCGCAGTTTGGCTGATCAGCAAGCGGTAATTGAAATCCTGGAACGGGATCTTGGCGTAGAGTGCCTGGAGTTAACCCTGCGTCCTGGTCAGCAAGTCCGCAAGGCTGTCATCCCCGCTGCAGGATTCGGGACACGCCTCTTTCCCGCCACAAAAGCAACCAAGAAAGAGCTGTTTCCAATTATCGATCAGGATGGAATCGCGAAACCCGCGATTCTATTAATCGTCGAAGAAGCGCTGGATGCGGGTCTGGAAGAGGTGATTATCATCGTTCAAGAAGATGATTTGGAGGATTTCCACTCCTTTTTCAACGCCCAGGTCTCGATCGAAAATTACAACAAATTACCCCCTCACTTTCAGGAATATGCCCAGCGCCTTCTCGAAATTGGTCGCCGGGTCACTTTTGTCACCCAGCAAACTCAGCAGGGTTTCGGTCATGCAGTTTACAGTGCTCGGGAAGCGATTGGGGATGAACCTTTCCTGCTCATGCTCGGTGATCACTTATACCGCTCGAGCGATGGAAATTCATGTGCCAAGCAGTTGTTGGACGCCTATCAGCAGCATGGCATCAATGTGCTGGGACTGCGCCGTACGCCTGAAGATCAGATTGCGAATTTTGGTACCGTCGCTGGTGTCTGGATGGATGAAGAACGCTTGCTGAACGTAACCGAATTTGCAGAAAAACCCACCATTGATTATGCGCGCAACAATTTGTTGGTGCCTGGTTTAGCGGCGGATGAGTACCTGACTGTGTTTGGATTGTATATCATCAAGCCCCAGATTTTTGAATATCTTGAAGAGCATATTGAAAATAATGTGCGGGAACGTGGGGAATTCCAGCTCACTTCAGCCCTTGACAGCCTGCGTCGTGATGAGGGCTTTTTGGGGTTGATCATGGAAGGTCGCCGGTACGATATCGGATTACCCCAATATTATCTTGATACCCTGCAGGCTTTTGTGGAAAAAGGGATCTGAGTGAGCGTTAGATGTCCAGCCTGTAGCCTACACTACGGATGGTGATCAAGAAAAGCGGTTTGCGAGGATTTGGTTCAATCGCCTGGCGGATCCAGCTGATATGCACATCCAATGTGCGAGTGTCCCCGGTGTATTCTGTACTCCAAATCTTGCGGAAAATATCTTCCCTTACCAGCACCTCATTGGGATGTTCCATAAAGATCTGCAGCAAGCTGGTTAATCTGGGTGTCAGGTGGGATTCTTTTTCCAAACAGCGGACAATGCGGCGTTCGAAATCAAGATGGATGGGTCCCGCGCGCAGTCCTTTGCTGCTGGAATGAGGCAGTAAAGGATTGATTCGATTGACCAGCTTGCGAATGGTAAACGGGAGTTCGAGTAAGACATCGGCACCAACATCTTTGGAGACCGGTTTGTCCGGATTGGCGATCATCAGGATGGGAAGCTTTTCCCAGCTGCTGCGAATATCATTGCAGATCCGCTTCCCGCTTGTGCGTAATGTGGCCGCATTGAGTACTACCAGGTCAAATTTAGCTTCCGACAGATACTGGTTGGCCGCATTGCCAGTTGATACTATTTCGACTGTGAAGTCTTTTTTTCGTAAATCTGGGATAAAATACGGGCCAAAGGCCCGATTTCCCTCAATCCAAAGTATCTTGGCTTTCATCCTCACTCGCTTCGAAGAGGTTTGTCGTTCGATAACACCCCCCATATGGGAGATTTCTGGAGAGCGGTATTATACCGCGATCTTTAAGATTCCGCAAAGTTAATCTTAAAACGAATTCATTAACATTAAACATTCTCGATTACCATGACTTCCTCATCATTAACTTCATCAACGAGTCGACCTTGGCTATCTTATTTTGCGCTTGGGTTTGGGGTGGTCGCACTGGGATTTTCAGCATTATTTGTGCGCTGGGCGAATGCGCCTGGCCCGGTGATGGGGTTCTACCGCATCGGTCTATCGACCCTGATTTTGATCCCTTTTTTCATGCTTCGTCGCCGAACAGGGGTGAAGATCACCTGGGCGATCTTGATTTTCCCGATCTTGGGAGGGGTATTAACCGCCCTTGATCAAGGCTTCTGGAGTACATCAGTTAATTTCACTTCCGCTGCAAATGCTACCCTGTTGGGGAACACAGCTCCTTTGTGGGTAGCCCTGTTTGCCTGGGTGGTTTGGAATGAGCACTTGAAGATGGCTTTTTGGTTGGGTTTATTACTCACTCTCGCGGGGGCTGCCATCGTATTGGGTTCCGATATCCTGCGCAATCCGTCTCTTGGAATTGGTGACCTGCTGGCGATCATTGCAGGTGTTTTTTATGCGGGTTATTTTCTCGTGACCCAGCGGGGGCGTGTCAATTGGGATACACTGTCATATATTTGGATCGTTGGTTTGGTCAGCACCATCTGCTTGCTCCTGATCAGCCTCGGATTTGGTATGCCGATTACAGGTTACCCGCTGCAAAGCTATCTGGCTTTTCTGGGTGCGGCTTTGTTATCCCAAACGGGAGGCTATCTGGCAGTGGGTTATGCCTTGGGTCACTTGCCGGCTTCGCTGGTTGCACCAACTATGCTTGGCCAACCCGTTGTGACTGCTCTCCTGGCGATTTTTCTATTGGGTGAATCGTTGGAGATTGGACAGATATTAGGCGGGTTGGCAGTTTTAGCTGGCATTTTCCTGGTCCATACCAGCCGTGAAAATCCAAACATCTGACGTTATACTATGGTGGTGCAATCAAGCATGATTTCCTCACACAGTGGAGCAAGTGGATGAACCTCAAGCAGCAGGCTGCTAACCAGGCATTGGCTTATGTTCAAAATGGTATGGTCCTCGGGTTGGGCACCGGTACCACAACAACTTATTTCATCAAGATGTTGGCTGAAAAACTGCGCTCTGGGGAGCTGACAGAGGTCGTTGGGGTGCCCACTTCGCAAGGAATTGCCCAGCTGGCGCGTATGCAGGACATCCCCCTTGTATCCTTAGCAGAGCTGTCGCCAGAATCTGCTGTACCCGTACTTGACTTGGTGGTGGATGGGGCTGATGAAATCGATCCTAACCTCAATCTTGTCAAAGGTCTCGGTCGGGCATTGCTTCGCGAGAAGATCGTTGAAACCCATGCTGATACTTTTCTCGTCATCGCTGATGACACGAAACTGGTGCCGCGCTTGGGGCATGGTCCACTGCCGGTTGAGATCGTGCGCTATGAATTTGGTGCCCAGGTGCGTTGGCTCAATAGCCTCGGCTGCCAGGCAGAATTGTGGCTTGAGCCAGATGGGGAGCCGGTGGTGACAGATAATGAGAACTACCTTGTACGCTGCTGGTTCGCGGATGGCATCCCTGATCCATATGGACTTGCCAGAGTCCTTGCGGATCGGCCTGGTATTGTTGAACATGGCTTATTTCTGGATATGGCTGATCTGGTTATTATTGCCGGGAAAGATGGAATCCAGCTCAAGGAGCGAAAATAATGCTCGTTGAAATCTCTCCCTCGTTTCTCACTGCCGATTTGACCCGGCTCGGTGAGCAGATTAATGAAGCCTTA
>DATKXE010000107.1:0-3099 GCA_035529195.1 Anaerolineales bacterium | reverse complement strand
TACCACCAGGTCAGTCAGGATATAAGTAACATACCTGGAAACCCCTGGTTTGTGTCCACCTTGTGGGTGGCTGAGTGGCTGGCTGAAACCGCTCTATCTGAAGCAGACCTGGCGGCTTCACTCGAACTATTGGTGTGGGCGGCCGAGCGATCGCTGCCCAGTGGGATCATGGCTGAACAGCTGCATCCCTTTTCCGGTGAGCCTTTATCGGTTAGCCCATTAACCTGGAGCCATGCAGCTTACGTTGCTTCTTTGCTCACGTATTTAAGAGCCAGAGAGCGTTTAGTTTAAGCAATTTTAAATGAAGGAGAGCTAAAATGCCGAAGAAAGATTTCACAAAAACTGGACGTTCATGTCGGGTGACATTCGAGCTGCCAGCTGAGGTCAATGCACAAAAAGCGGTTTTATGCGGGGAATTCAACCAATGGAGCCAAAGCTCCCACCCCATGAAACGCCGTAAAGATGGCAGCTTCACCCTGACCATTTCACTGAAACCTGGGCAGCAGTACCGCTACAAGTTTTTGCTGGACGGGGAACGCTGGGAGAACGATTGGGCTGCTGAAGCCTACCTCCCAAACGAGCACGGCAGCGAGGATTCGCTGGTGATCATTGAACCTGTATAAACCCGGAGCCCCGGCTCCCTCCCTGAAACTGGTCGATTTAAAAGGCAGACCGATTGACCTCTCAGAGACTTGGAGCCACGGCAGCCATGCCCTGCTGGTTTTCCTGCGGCATTTAGGCTGACTGACTTGCCGGGAACACGTGGTGCAGTTGCGCCCACACCAATCTGAACTTGAAGCGCGTAATACTGAGGTGGCAATTATCTCATTTGGAACCCCCGCTCTGGCACAGAAGTGGATCGAGGAGACCCAAACCTCATTTCAATTTTTCATCGATCCGGAAAAGAAAGCCTACCAGGCTTATGGGCTTGAATCCTCATTAATCCGTTCTTGGCGCCCCAGGACCTGGTTAGCTTATGCGAGGCTGATGACACAGGGGTGGCGATGGCGTGGGATTCAGGGGGACAGCGGACAGCTCGGTGGAGATTTCATCGTGGACCGGCAGGGGATCATCCGCCTGGCTCACCGCAGCCAAGATCCCACCGATCGACCCGCGCTAAGCACTATCCTGAAGACATTAGATGAAATAAACAGCGCTCAATCTGAAACCCTGGTCGAATAAACCAAAGGGGAGTGCAGTACCCAAACTCGATGGGGATTGAGAAATGAAATTAACAAGCCTGATAAAATATAATTGATATACCAACCGGGTGAGGGTGATTTCCAACCAGGAGAGATATTCCATATGGAAGTGAGATACCTAGCAGGAGATATTGGGGGTACAAAAACCAGATTAGCTTTATTCTCGCCTGAGAGCGGTGCTTGCCAAATGATGGAAAGTGAGACCTATCTCAGCCAGGACCATTCTTCCCTGGAAGAAATCCTGCGGGTTTATTTGCATGATAAACCCTACCAGCTGTCTCGTGCCAGTTTTGGGATTGCTGGACCGATCATCGGCGGGCGAGCCCGGGTCACGAACCTGGAGTGGATGGTAGAAAAAAACTCCATTAGTGAATATCTGGGGGGCATTGAGGTCAACCTGCTCAACGATCTGCACGCCATATCATCTGCTGTCCCAAACCTGAAACCTGATGAAATAGAAATATTGATCCCGGGTGAACCTGTTTCGCAGGGGGCCATCGGGGTGATCGCCCCGGGCACAGGCTTGGGAGAAGGATTTCTGATGTGGAATGGCGAACGCTACCAGCCATTTCCCTCGGAGGGTGGACACGTCAGCTTCGGACCAGAGACGCCCTTGCAGCTGCAGCTGCTCAATTACATGGATCCCATCTTCGGGCATGTCAGCTATGAAAGAGTCTGCTCAGGAATGGGGATCGCAAATTTGTATGCTTTCCTGCGCGATAAGAAGGGGTTTGAGGAACCGGATTGGTTGGCAAAGATCCTCGCCGAGGTCCCAGACCCAACCCCGGTCATCGCCCAGGCAGCACTCGAAAACAAAGCCGAGATTTGCACCCAGACCATGGACCTATTTGTATCCATCCTTGGCAGCGAGGCTGGCAACCTGGCCTTGAAAATTCTTGCTACAGGCGGTATCTACCTGGGGGGTGGTATTCCGCGGCGGGTCCTGCCCTTGCTGCGCGGCGCGACTTTCAAACAGGGTTTTCTAGACAAGGGACGCTTTACGGATATGCTGACCCGGGTGCCAGTGTATGTGATCACTCACCCGCACGCAGGTGTCTTTGGAGCAGCCTGCTTTGGTCTGCAGAACTAGAAAACGGTTGATTCCATGAGCAAGTTTGATTTGCCTGATTTCCCTCTGTTCGACTTTTTAAGGGTAAGGTCTATATAGATCTTTAGTGAGAGCATGGATAACCCCTCGAAAATAATTAAACCGGGAGATCTCCTTGTTTTTATTTGGATTCGCCCACACATTTTAAATTCTCAGCAATCTATTTTTCCTTATTTACAGGTAATGCTATTGTCACTGGCGGGGTGATTTGATGTTTTACGAGCTGGTAAACCATCTTGACCGTATCCACTGAAATCACGATCATTGCAACGATAAACGCCAGTCGGAAGGCCTGCATGCCGATAACCAGCACCGCTTCCTGCTCTAATAACCCTTCGGATAGCGTATCCAGGAAGGAAAGAAAGCCTCCTGCTCCCTGTTCGGCTAACCAAGTGTTATGACCGGCGATCAACACATACAGGACGTAAATACCAAACAGATTGGTGGCGATTTTCGCCAGGCGGGTGGCGGTCTCCCACCGGCCGCGCCAGAGCAATACCACGTCCAGCGCGATACCCACCAAAATTGACAGGATGATCAGGGGAATATAGCTGGCAATCACAGGATTGAGCAGAACTTCCATACCAGGGCTGAGGACCACCCCGATTTTATCCGGCAGAAAGAGCAGGATTGCGATTATCACCAGGCTCATTGTGATCTCAAACACGGTGCCACCCCGGTTGACCGTATCTATCTGCTCAAACTGGGGCAGCTCGCGTGGATCCCATTCTTCATCATCAGCATCAGGGTTGACATCAAAGCGCTGGAGGATGGCAAACACGATCACGA
>DATKXE010000106.1:0-3587 GCA_035529195.1 Anaerolineales bacterium | reverse complement strand
GAGAAGCAATACCCGGTCAAGTAATGAAATCGATTTCATCGAGATTGGATCAGTATATAGGAGCTGGAGAAGAAAAAAGGGCATTAGAAAGCTTCGGCCGCTAAGAGCAGCATAACAGCGAGCATATACAGCGAAGCGTATTTGAACAGTCCAAAGTTAATCCGGTCGGAAGGATTTAGAATGCTTGCTAATGCCAGGAAGATTAATCCCCCGGTTAGCACAGCCATCAAGCGCAGGTAACCCCAGGTCAACCCGATACCATAGGCAGCTACCCCCATCATAACCGCAGCAGCGATACTCGATATGGCGATGGTCCATTGGGTAAATTTAATACCATAGGTCGATGGGAAGGTCGGGATACCTGCCGCCTGGTAGTCATCATAATTGCGCATGGAAAAGGTGAGGATGTGGGTTGGAATCCAGAATAATACTGCCAGAGCAAGAGCGATCCCGATCCAATCGATCTGCCCGATAGCGAGAGCACGACCGGCCAAAACCGGCATGGCGCCTGCTATGCCTCCCCAGACAATTGACCAGGCAGTACGGCGTTTGAGCCAAATGGTGTAAATGACCACATCGAAAAATAAACCGGCAAATACGATCGTGCCATATAGGGTGCTTAAACTGAATGCCCAGGCGACTCCGATCACAGAAAGGATCAAGCCGAAAGTCAACCCAGCCCGCGGCGAGATTTTTCCCGCTGGGAGCGGCCGCTGGCAAGTACGCTGCATGCGAGCGTCGATATCCCGGTCATACCACATATTCAATACCGTGCTGCCGCTGATGGCAAAAAACAGGCTACCGGTCACACCCAGGAGGATCTGCCAACCAAAGATGGGGCAGCGTGCACTCATGAATCCTGCCAAACCGGTGGCCAATAGAAGGGCAGTCTGCAGACTCTTAAGCAGCGGCCAATAGTTCTCTTGAAATTCGTTGAGCAGTGTTCTCAGGGTGCGCATCATTCTCAATTTGAATAATAGGGTTTACTGGCTTGCGTCTTTCACACAGCGGAAACCAACCCCCGGGCTGAAATAATCTGGACCAGCACTGTTGCGTGTCCAAATTCGCAGGTTATAGGCATAATTATCTTTGCTGCCACCCCGCATATAACGGTAGTGCTGATTCTCGTAAACATCTCCACTCCACTGCCAAACATTGCCAGCCATATCGTAAAGTCCGTAGGGACTGGATGAATCTATAGTTGCGTAACCTTCATACGAATTTCCATTATAAAATCCAACCGGCGTGGTATTCCCTAAGCCACCGATGATTTTTTCAAATACATCATGACTGCTGTAATAGTTGGCATTGCTTGTCTCAATCTCATCTCCCCAGGGGAAAGGTCGCCCATCATCACCGCGAGCAGCTTTTTCCCACTCAACTTCAGTGGGCAGCCGGTTACCGAAGTATTCACAATAAGCTTTGGCCCCGAACCAGGAGACCATGGTCATCGGGTGGTTCGCATAGCCGTCTTGAGGTGAGAAGGTAGCACCGTCGAAATCCAATCGCAATCCTGGATCATTCAAGGGGATATGGAGCCAATCACCGGCTTTGATCTCTTCTTCATGCTCGTAAGCATTGAAATCGTCACCCGGGTAATAACCAACGATCTGATCTCCATCGATTTTAATTGTCCCAGCCGTGAGGGCTTCATTGAGATAGTTCGCAAACTGGAGGTTGGTTACATCTGTCACCATAATCTCGTAATTGTAATCGAGAATGGTCTCGTGTTCGTGCAACCCCATGAGGAATTCGCCAGCTGGGATTAGTGCCCAGGAATCAGGATCGATACCTGGGTCAATGCCTGGCGGGGGGGTGGTTTGCACTTCAGAAGGTACGCAGCTTGCTAGAAATATAACTAGAAGAACGAGGAAAATCAATGCCTGTTTCATGGCGCCACCTCCTCAGAATTTTCAGCTTCATCATCCGGGGGTTGGTCATATCCAGATTGTTTGGATTCATCTGACCAACGCCCATCCCTCTTGAATAAGTCAGCCAGACGCCAGATCATAAGCATCGCAAGGGCGACAAGTACCAGGGCAAGACCCAAATCAGCGAGCAGCATCGTCCAGTTCACCAGCTGTTGTTGGGCAGATTCACTGACGAAGAGGCGTTTCATGGAGAATATGGTAACTGAGGCAAAAGCCACATTGGAAAAAATGATCACCGACCACCCGAATATTTTCCGGGCGCGGCCCTTCAGACCAGCCAGGTCAGCATAATAGAGCAAAATAATGGTGGCAATGATGGCGGAAAGTATATGCCAATGGCCGGTGAGGATTATCCGCTCATCACGGTGAGGCCAGACCCGGAATATCTCATCTAATTTAGCCGCCATGAAAATGCCGATAAAGCTAACGGTAAAATTCATGAAGACCATCTGCCAACCGACGCCGAACTTGAGTGGATCCTCGATTAAAGCACCAATTTTTTGGCTGAATTTAGCCTTTTTAATGCCGCGCTTCTCGGGTCCAGTTCGAATGAGTTTGTTCCAGGAGAAAATCACGAAGAACAGCGCGGCCAGCAAGACAAACACCGAACCGCCATAGATGATCGTGTGGGCCCATTCGACAACGGTCACCGACCAGGCGCCTAAAGAGATGATGATCGTTCCGACGATCATGAGCGGCATGGCAATCTTGTGCAACCTGCCTTTGAAATCCTGCCAGCGACCGACGATCAGGGTAATGCCAATCGCGACCAGGGTAAGCATGATATGCAGGTGACCGATGATCGATTTCTGCAATAGGGTTTTTTCCGGCTCCCGGATTAGATCCTCGGCCAGAAAAGTCTCATGCCCATTGCCCCAGTATGAACCAGTAATGGCGCCAAAAAGGGCGGACCCCAGAGTCGCCAACGCCATGATGAAGAAAGCCACGCGCTCTAAATCGACACCTCCCCGAGTATGCGAATACTCAGGATCAGTTACATGATATTCCTTTTTCCAAGGCCACAAGGCGACGGCCAGCTGCAAGCCACCGAAAAACATCAACGATAATCCAAATATATAAAGACCATGGAAGATGAAGTTGTGACCAAAATAACCGAAAAGCAAACCAAATACAAGCGAGAGAATATAACCGAATGTGATGATGGCGTTGATGTTGGTCCGCTGGTGCAGCTTCATGGGCACCATATCAGTGATGATATAGACCTCGATCGCTACTACAGCCATGGCGATGGCATGGTAAAGCAAGATAATGCGACCTTCACGCTCTGCCTCGACGAGGTCCATGCCGAATGTGCGGATAACGAAATCTCTGACCCCAAATTCCGCCATAGGCCCGGAAATCATGCCCCAAATGGCAGTTACCAGGGCGATCAAGGCGATTGCGACAAGGATAAGACCTTTAGTAGAACGGAATAAGAAGTTATAACGAGCTTTTAAGGCTCCCATATGGTTCTCCTCTGGAGGGATTAATCACCCACATTCCCGAATTCGGGAATGCAGATTTGAAAATCAGCTCCAAGTTTAATGCCTTGCGTGAATTTTGGCACATTCAGAAGGATAAATCAATGACTTTTGTTAAATCAATAGGAGAAAGAGGGTCGCAAAAGGGACCAGGAGGCAGATGATATTCTTGGAA
>DATKXE010000105.1:0-3635 GCA_035529195.1 Anaerolineales bacterium | reverse complement strand
AGATCGGGCACTTCCAGCAGTTCTGCCAGGCTTGGAGGTACCTCTTCCGAGAGGTTATCCAGGTACTCTAAATGCCCGCTGGTGTACAGCTCGTCAATTTTCTCGGAGATCGCTTTGCCAACTCCTGGGATATCCGTCAGGCGTCCTTCCTGCCAGACATCGTATACATTTCCCCCATAATCCCGCAGGCTGTCAGCAGCTTTGCGGTAGGCCAAGATTTTATATATCACCTCGCCCTTGATCTCCAAAAGGTTGGCGATGGTCTGAAATATTTTTGCCAGATCTTGATTTGTATATTGTTTTTGAGCCATAACGGGGATAGCATACCATATGATTTTGGTTATTGGTTTTCCGATGCAAGATTTATAACATGAATGTGAGTCACTGAGAGGCTGCCAAAAAATCCAGATTTAATGTGGCTGCTATATGCAGATTAATCCACAGCTACGTAGTAGAATCTTTATCGGTGGCCTTTTTTTATTTGCAAGCTGGCCTGAAATTTGCAATTTTATGGGTTAAACAATGGTGATCAAAAATGGATTTTATCCCGATGCATAATATACGCGTGGAATAACAAATGACCCTAGTTAACAGAACCGGCAGGCGCACCTTGGTGGTGCATTGGTTTGCTGCCTTATTGTTGCTGGTCATTGTGTTGATTTATGCATCGTTCTCGGCAAACAGCCAGGAAATGGTTACCTATCCCAAGTGGTCGAAAGTCGAATTGGAATTCTCCGGCCCGGAATCGCTGGGGATGGGTGACCCCAACCCGTTTAAAATCCCAGTAGAGGTGGCTTTTACTGACCCTGACGATCAGGTCTATACCGTCCGAGCGTTTTATGATGGTGATGGGGCTGGAGGGCTGGATGGGAATGTTTGGAAGGCCAGATTTTCACCTGGAGATGCCGGTACGTGGACTTATGTCACAACTAGTGTGGAGGAGAGTCTCAATGGACTGAGTGGGAGCTTCCAGGTGAGTGACAATGTTGGATGCCAATCAACCTTAACGAGCGGGCTGCCAGATTTTTCCTGTACGGGACGGCTTGAGTATGTTGGGGAGCATTATTTGCGGTTTACCAATGGAGAATACTGGATGAAAGGTGGGGTCAATGAGCCGGAGGATTTCATGGTCCCGGGAGTTAATGCCGGGTTTTCCAGCAAGCAAGCCGCGATTGATTATCTGGCCAGTAAAAGCATTAATTCGATTTACCTCATGCTGGACAATATCGATGGGGATCGAAAGAATATCTGGCCTTGGGTTGGTGAGACCCAGGCGGAAGCGAAGCTTAACCATGAGCGTTTCGATGTCACTAAGCTGGCAGACTGGGAAAACATACTTGATATGATTCAGCAGCGGGGATTGGTGCTGCATATCGTGTTCGAAGATGATTCAGCCTGGACTGGGTTCAACCGGGCGATGTATTATCGGGAGATCGTGGCTCGTTTCGGTCATTTCAATGGTCTATATTGGAATATGGCTGAGGAATATAATGAGGTTTATTCAGCAAACCAGATCAAGGATTTCGCCCAAACGCTGAGTGATTTGGATCCTTATGACCATCCGATTACCGTCCACCAGCAGGGAGGGTTAACCAATTGGGAGCCATTTCTTGGCGATTCACGATTTGACCTGACAAGTTTTCAGACCAGCAGTGAACCTCAAAACACTGCTGCAGCAGATTGGTTTGAGAGAGCCGCAGACTCGGGTAAAACCATTCCAGTTGCATTTGACGAATCAACCCGCTTACTGAATTCCACCGAAAGAGACAAGTTCCGCCATATCGCTTGGTCAGTATATGCAGGTGGGGGAAATTATGAAGTTTATACCCGGTTTGGGAGTGCTGGATACCCGGAATATGAGCACATTTTCGCAGACCTCGGCTGGGCGAGAAAATTCCTCAGCGGGTTGGATTACTGGGAAATGAGTTCCCAGAATGGGCTGCTGACCAGTGGGTTGGGATATGTTTTCGCCCAAGGTGGTGAAACCTACCTGGTTTATCTACCTGAAGGGGGAGCGATTACGCTTGATCTCAGCACAGATGAAAGCAAGTATGAAACCACCTGGTTTAACCCACGTGATGGATCAAATTTGGTGTTCGGTCAAATCACAGGCGGGGAACCTAAAGATTTTCTTGCTCCGGATTCTCAGGATTGGGTGCTTCTACTGCGGATCGATCATTCAATACCTCCAGAGATTCTGTCCACTCCTGAAACCAATGCCCTCGAAGGTCAGGCTTATCATTATGAAGTTCAAGCCAGTGGCAACCCATCACCGGTCTTTACTTTATTGCGCGCGCCTCTAGGTATGACTATCGAAGCCGGTTCTGGTCTAATTGAGTGGGTGCCACCCACCATTGGTGAGTTTTTGATTGAAGTTCAAGCAGAGAATAGAGCAGGTTCTGATGCGCAGCTTTTTACGGTCATTGTTTCACAATTGCCTGTGCAGGAAGACAAAATCCAGTACTTCCCGCTCGCGAATAAGTGAAATGAATAATTCACCAAATCAAATATGATTAAATGATCCCTGAAGAAAAAGATCATAGGAACTTTGGGTCATTTGCAAATCAGCCGCATCTATTGTATAAGTGATGACAGCACATGAAGCGAAAGAACTATTTAGGTTTCACAATTGATGAGAATTGCTGGTAATGAAGGATGAATTGCTAACGAGATGAATTCTTATCTCTACTTGATCGTTGGTCTCCTGATCGGGACTTCTTTAGCTTGCCTGGTATGGTTTATTTGGGTGAGGTTCCGGTTGCACCCTGACCATAGAGCATTGGGTGAAGACCAGGACCTTGGTGATGAAGCGCTCAAACACCGGTTGGATGAGCTGACCATATTGCACGCCATTGCAACAGCTGGTGCCGAAGCTACGGATGAAAACATACTAATTGAACGGGTAACCCAGGTGATTGGGGAGAATTTGTATCCTAACAATTTCGGGGTGTTGTTGAGAGAAGAAAACAGTGACAGATTGCGGACTCATCCTTCATATCGAGAAGATGGTAAATTGAAGGGACCCGAATGGATTCCAATCGGAGAAGGGATTTGTGGTCAGGTAGCCTTGATGGGTGAAGCACGATATGTGCCCGATGTGCGCCGGGAACAAAATTATATTGAAGTGAACAGGTCAACTCTCTCAGAGTTATGTGTCCCACTAAAGATTGGCGAGCGTGTAATTGGGGTATTGAATGCAGAAAGAGAACAAGTGGATGGATTTACAACCTCGGATGAACGCTTGCTATCCACCATAGCTGGACAGCTGGCAACAGCTATAGATCGATTGCGGGCCGAATCTGCTGTGCATCGCCGAGCTGGGCAATTGTCCATCCTGTCCAGCATTAGTCAAGAGGTTGTGGCTAGTTTGATCCCTGAACAGGTTTTTGCTGCTATTCACCGTGCTGCGGCTCAGCTGATGTATGTGGACGTATTCCTCATCGCCTTACAGGATGAGGATCATCAAAACATGGTGCCAGTATATTTCTGGGATCGAAATGGACCTGTGGCAGAAGATTCACTATCTATTTCAATGGCTATTTGTACCCATGTCATTAATAATAGCGACCCGGTATTGATAAATAATCGCAGAGACCTGAAAGGTTTGGGCGTCCTTTATGGAGCAGAATCTGAGT
>DATKXE010000104.1:0-2537 GCA_035529195.1 Anaerolineales bacterium | reverse complement strand
ACTGTCTGATGACAACAATTACAGAATCAACACCGGTTCCAAAGAAACGTTCTCTGCTCGCCTTCCTGACAAAACGCGAGACCAAACCCTATATTAACCCCTATCTGGGTGGTTTCTTATTAGGTGTGGTCTTATTCCTGGCTTTCTTCATTACAGGGAATGGGCTGGGTGCATCAGGAGGCCTCAACCGCATCCTTGTTTTCTTCGAGGATTTGGTCGTCCCAAGTCACATTGACCAGGTTCCATACCTGCTCAAGCTGGCTGGTGGCGCATTGAACGCACTCGATTCATGGATCGTATTTATGACAGTTGGTACTGTCCTGGGAGGTTTTTTCTCCGGTTATATCAGTGGTAGATTGAAAGTTGAAACCAATCGCGGTCCACAGATAGGTCGTAAAGCTCGTTGGGTATTTGCCTTCCTTGGAGGGGCATTCATGGGTTATGGTGCTCGAATGGCGCGTGGTTGTACCTCCGGTCAGGCTCTCTCGGGTGGGGCTGTGCTGTCTGTCGGCAGCTGGGCTTTCATGTTTGCAGTCTTTGCTGGCGCCTACGCCCTGGCTTATTTTGTTCGCCGCTTGTGGAATTAATTTAGGAGCTGGATCATGACCCCATTCCCTTTACCGCTTACTGAATTGCTTGGCAAGTACGGTGCATATTTTATTTTCTTGTTAATTGGCATCGGATTTGGATTTGTTTTAGAGAGTTCCGGTTTTGGAAATTCAAAGAAGCTGGCGGCTCAGTTCTACTTCAAAGATATGACCGTACTGAAAGTTATGTTTGGCTCGATCGTCACAGCCATGGTGCTGATCTTTGGCGCCTCCGCTCTCGGACTGCTCGATTACAACCTGGTCTGGGTTAATCCAACCTATCTTTGGCCAGGGATTATCGGGGGTTTGATCATGGGCGTTGGTTTTATTATTGGTGGTTTCTGCCCAGGGACATCCCTTGTCGCGGCTGCGACATGGAAGCTGGATGGCATTTTCTTTGCCCTGGGGGTAATCTTTGGTATTTTCATCTTTGGTGAGACTGTTCGCTCGATCGACCTTTTCTGGAACTCGTCCTATATGGGCCGCTTCACGATCATGGATTGGCTTGGCTTGTCTACCGGCTGGGTGGTGCTGATCATTGTTTTAATGGCTCTTTTCATGTTTTGGGGGAGCGAGCAGCTGGAAAAGATCTTTGGAGGAAAAGATCCACGAAAAGCCCCAAAGTTCCGCTATGTGGGCGCAGGTGCTTTGGCCTTAGGTGCCTTACTGTTAATCCCTCTTGGTCAACCCACTAATGCTGATAAATGGGAACAGGTGTCTGTGGAGAAAGAGGCTCAATTAGTGAACCGTGAAGTTCAGATCAGCCCGGCTGAACTGCTCAACACCATTCACGATCACCCGATCAACCTGATCATGCTTGATGTGCGTGATGAGTCAAACTACAACATCTTCCATCTCGCGGATGCCCGCCAAGTGCCATTTGACGAGCTGGCTGGTATCACCCCAGAACTGCATCTTGAACCGGAAAATACCGTAATAGTGTTGATGAGCAACGATGAGACCGCTGCCACACAGGCCTGGAGATACCTGGTTGCTGAGAGCATACCGAATGTCTACATCCTTGAAGGGGGTATCAACAACTGGCTCTCAGTTTTTGCTGAGGAGGATAACCGGATAATGGCTGTTGATTCCAGCCCGGATGATAGTCTCCGCTTTGCCTTCGCAGCTGCACTTGGAGCGGCATTTCCATCAGCTGATCCCCACATCAACGAATACGATCTCGAATTTATCCCCAAGATCAAGCTTGAACTAAAACGCGGACCCACCAGCGGTGGCTGCGGTTGATATCTCGATCTATGGATAAGGTCATTCGAGGCTGAAAGGTTTATCTGGGATCTATGGTGAACTGCTTCTCCTTGGATGCATCAGGAGTTCACACCCACTTATCGTTATTAAAATCAAGCCAATTGACCAAAGAAAAACCGTCCCACGCAGAGGCAGATGAAGATCGCCAAAAATTAACCAGCAGATCAAAACAGCTCCACCGCACAGGTTAATCGCGACTGCCCCACCTATTCCCAATCCAACTAATTGCTCGGGATTAGTTCGATAACTTTCCAAGACTAATGCGATCCCAATGCCGAATAGAACAGCTCCCAAAATGCTTGGATAAAACGCATTCTTTACCATCGGTACTCCAAAGAATTGAGTAATTCTTTCAGGAAAGATTATTGTAAGAAGAAGCAAGATACCCAAGATGAAATTGATCCCGGCGTCGATCAATAACACCTTTGAACTGCGCATAACAAACCTCCAAAAGTTAAAATGCTTTCACAGTCGAATAGCAAAAATCATTAATGGTAGCATCAATTTCATGCCTCTGATAAGGGCTTAACAATTACAAGATCACCAGGTCGGATCCAGCCTCCCTTGATGATGCGCGCCAGCATACCCGCGTTGCGGGGGTCAGGGCCGGAGCCTGAAGTTTCTACTGTCTTGAGCAAACCTGGATGCATTTCATCCAGCTGGTAGCATGGATTGCGGACCTCG
>DATKXE010000103.1:0-2452 GCA_035529195.1 Anaerolineales bacterium | reverse complement strand
AATACTGGTGCAACCATAATTCGTTTACTTCATGAAATTGCAGACCAATTCGGAGTCACTGTTATCGTCGCAAGCCATGATCCAAACGTGGTTCAATATGCTGATACTATTATCGAGCTGAAAGATGGTCAAATAATCAATCTACTTGATCAAACAGATGTGAGTCATGCTGATGATGTCAATTGATTATCAATGGAAATCGATATACATAGAACAAAAAACGCCCGCATGATCAGAAACCCATAACTCCAATATACGAGAAGAACTATGGCAAAATTTATCCTTCAGCGCTTACTGATCATACCGCTCCTGCTTCTGCTGGTTAATTTCCTGGGATATACCTATGCGCACTACGCCCGTCCTATCCGGGCTGCTAGAACCCCATATGTGCAAGTAGAGGAGGCGGGTCCATTATTTCCAGAATACATCAACTACTTGCAAACTCTGATTAATCTCGATTTCGGTATGGAGATAGCAACACCGGATAATGCCCGAGTAAATGAATCAGTCACACTCGGTGGAACACTGGCAAAAGCTACTCTCGCCAGTTTAGGCTTATTAGCAATTTCCTTGACGATCAGCGTAATTCTTGGACTCTCCTTGGGTTTCAAGGCTACAAAGAATGACCCGCCAGATGTGGCTCGTTGGTTGACGATTTCCTCAACAGTTGGATTGGCAATGCCCAGCTTCTACATCGGCAGTTTATTAATTATTGGTTTGATTTTCTACATTATATGGCGGGGACCGGACGCAGAAATGCTGTTGCCCCTGAGTGGATATGGTTGGGATGCCCATCTCATCCTCCCAGTGATAGCTCTGATGGCGAGACCGACTTTTCAGCTTGCGCAGGTTACAGCTGGAGTTCTATCCGCTGAGTTGGGAAAGCAATATGTAATTGCAGGTCGCAGCATGGGGCGCACGTGGCGTTCTATTCGCCTCCATTTTGCCCTGAAAAATGTGGTTGCACCGGTAATCCTCACTATCGCGGGATTACAACGCTTTTTGGTCGGAGAATTAATCATGATCGAATGGTTATTTCGCTGGCCAGGTTTAGGTCGGCTTTTGGGTTGGACACTTGTCCCAGCTCAAATGACATCTACTCGAGGTTCACCCCTGTTTCTAAACCCTCCCGTAATGGCGACGGTGTTGACTTTGATTGCTGCCTTATTCTTAATTACTGACTTCTTGGCAGCTATCGCAGTGAGATATCTCGATCCACGCGTGGAAGGTCAAGAGACTGAAATTCACAAAACTTAGTATTATTTGCTTTTTGGAGTCATTAAATTGGATATACGAACAAACCAAACCAAAAACCAAATCCAAAGTGAAACCACCCCGCACAGGGCTAAGAATTGGCCTCTTATTGTTGGGTTGCTCCTGGTTTTGATCATTACGATCTTAGCGATCATCGGTCCCAACATTGCACCGAAAGATCCTGCAGAGGAACACAATATCACCATGATTGATGGCACCTGGTATGTGCCGCCTTTTGATATCGGCACCCCGGGTTATCCACTTGGTTCAGATGCCTTTGGCAGGGATCTATTTTCACGTTTGTTGTGGGGATTACGTCCTACCATGATTATGGTTGTGGTCGTTGCAACGGTGCGCTTAATATTGGGTGTAATTATCGGATTAACAGCAGGTTGGTTCACTGGTAAAACTGGTCGCTTTCTTAATGGGCTTATCCAGCTCGCCCTTGCTCTTCCAGTCTTATTGGTCGCCTTGGGGGCCATTGCTATCGTAGGTGTCGAACTTGGCATCTGGGCCTTCATCATTGGCTTGTCCCTCACGGGATGGGTGGATACCGCCCTTCAAGTGCGTGAACAGACTCGCATCATCAAAGGCCAGGTTTACGTCGAAGCTGCCAGCGCAATTGGAGCTTCCAATCAGCAGATCCTGTCAAACCATATCCTGAAACAAATTGCGCCAATGCTGTTAATGCTTTTCGCCTTTGAGATCAGCAGCACTTTAATGCTATCTGCCGGTTTAGGATTCCTTGGATACTACATTGGTGGTGATGTATGGGTTGAAACCGATGATTTCGTCGCCAGGAGAATCAGCGGTTCCCCAGAATTGGGACAGATGTTAGCTACCTCCTGGGTAACCCTGACTAAACCCTGGGCGATGGTTGTGGTCGGAACGACCGTTTTCCTCACAGTTTTGGGATTTAATTTGATTGGTGAGGGGTTTCGCCAAAATATGGGTTTCTCAAAAGTTCAGCGGAAGAGTATATTCAGTGAAGCCCAAAATCGTTTTGCATTGTGGCTTGATAATTATTTATTGCATCCTGTGATTCAATTCTTCCGTATCAAACCGCTGCGTTATGGTCTGACTGCTATAGGAATATTCTTCCTATTAACTCTCGGCGCATTATTCATGCTGGATTCCGCAAACCAATCGGATATCTCTAAAGTTTTAGCAGGATTTGACCAAAATGATCTAGCGGCTG
>DATKXE010000102.1:0-7052 GCA_035529195.1 Anaerolineales bacterium | reverse complement strand
TAAGCAAATTTTAATCTCATACCAACATGATAACCATGGTCGCATGTTAATATTGGGGGAATAACGGCAGATTAATATATCCAATGTCTACTGTGCTTGTAAGAAAATCGTAATAAATATCTTGGTAAGATAAGGATAAGGGACTACGTCAAAATAAGCAATGGAAAATAAAGCCATGACAAGACGCGAATTCCTAAAATTGGGTGCCCTGACACTGAGTGGATTAGCTTTCCGTAAATGGAATTCACGTATTTTAACGTTAGAAGATTTCCCTGAATCAGAGCGATTGGGGCGCGTTGGCTGGTATTCTGTGGATGTAAAACAACGACCGGACCACGACAGCAATACTGTTGCAGTACTTTACGAGGATACTATGGTCCCGTGGCTGCGAGAGACTGTAGGTCGCAGACCTTTCAGGAACAACCAGCGCTATGTTGAAACACCACAAGGATACATTTGGTCTGGTGACCTGATTCCTGTTAGGAACGTAATTAATGAACCTGTGACCGCGCTTCCCCAAACCAGTGAGAACGCAGGTATGTGGGTCGAAGTGACGGTCCCCTTCGTGAATACGATTATGGATAATCCTCCTCCACGCTCGGAATTTTTCCAATACCGGGTTGAAAATAGCATGCCACTTCGGCTTTACTACAGCCAGATATTGTGGGTTGACCTGATTCGTATTGATGATAGTGGTGCGATCTGGTACCGGGTGAACGAACGCTATGGAAACCCAGGGGACATGCTTTGGGCACCAGCAGAAGCTTTTCGTCGGATCACCGAGGATGAGCTCACACCCATTAGCCCGCAGGTAGAAGACAAGCGTATTGTGGTGAAGGTGCGTTGGGAAGAGCAGCTGCTTTCCTGCTACGAGGGGAATTCAGAAGTATTTTTCTGCCGAGTCTCAACTGGAAAATCGGATGGTTCCACCCCTGTTTCGGGGGTTGCCAGCCCAGGTTTCCAGATTTGGCGTAAGCTGCACTCGCTGCATATGTCAGGCGGTACCAATGCTGAGGGCTGGGATTTGCCCGGCATAGGTTGGACATCGTTATTCCATGGAGATGGAGTTGCGATACACTCAACTTATTGGCATAATAATTTTGGGGAGCCTATGTCACATGGTTGTGTAAATGCCGCACCTGATGACGCAAAATGGATCTTTCGCTGGACACATCCGATTGTGCCTTTTGAGACTGGAGATAATGATGTCACCCTCACTGGTGAGACCAGTACACGGATCCAGGTAGTTGATGAATAAGAGACAATTGCAAGGAGCTTGTTGAGGATGGAGTCAGCGAATTTAGGATTAAGCATCGCATTCTTAGGGGGATTGGCATCATTTCTTTCACCATGTGTGTTTGCCCTCGTGCCCGCCTACATAGGGTACTTGAGCGGACGTTCTGTTGGCGCGCAAGATAAGAACCGCTTTTACACACTTTCTCACGGGGTAGCTTTTGTGCTCGGATTCAGCACGGTATTTATTTTGTTGGGATTAGGCGCTTCAGCCATAGGGAATTTATTATTCGATTTGCGACCCTACCTGACCAAGATTGGCGGTGTAGTGGTAATTATTTTCGGTTTGCACATGACGGGTGTGATTCGCATTCCCTTCCTGCAGTATGATGTTCGCAAGCAAGGTGCTCCAGATAAACGGCTGGGCTACGCCTCATCCTTCCTCCTTGGGGTATTCTTCTCAGCCGGGTGGTCACCGTGTGTAGGTCCAATCTTAGGGACTATTTTAACCTTATCGTTGAGTACAGGATCAATCACCCAGGGTTTCTGGTTATTGGTAGCCTACTCAGCTGGGCTGGCCATCCCATTCCTTATTGCCGCTGTTGAAATTGGACTGGTGACTTCATTCATCAGAAAATACGGCAATATAGTTCGTTATGTAGAGATCGCGATGGGAATTGTGATGATCGTGATCGGTGTACTGTTATTCTCCGGACGCTTTGGGCAAGTAGCCAGTTTGGGCTTTTTCTTTGATACCTTCGATGAAGTCCAGGCAGGTACTTATCTGCTGCTGATTATTGGGCTGCTGATCATCATAGGTTTGATCCCCGCTTTCATTGCAAAATCAAAGGGCAGGAAATTCTACGATTGGTGGTTTTTTGGAGCTGCGTTGATCTTTATCGCTCTCCCAGCGGCAATGCTGATCAAATCAAAGGATGATGGAACTGAACCGAAGGTGCCTCTCGGTGCTGATGAAGTGGATTTGCCTGCTGAAGGTAGATCAACACGATGATCGACTTCAGGGATTGACTTATTGAATCGAAAAGATATCATCATCTTAATAGCCGGCCTTTTGATTGGAGCAGGCCTGGCTGTTATTATTTATTATGGTCTCGCCCTGGGGGGAGCGAAATCTGAGCCAAGCGATATAATTGAAGGTGTTAACCTGCCAGCTTCAGCTTCGGTTGGTGCCCCAGCCCCTGATTTTGAATTGCAAAACCTGGCCAGTGAAACTGCAACATTAAGTGAAATGCGGGGTAAAATTGTCGTAATTAATTTCTGGGCAACCTGGTGCGAACCCTGCAAAGTAGAAATGCCGTTTTTTGAAAAGATTTATGCAAGAAGGCAGCCACGGCTGGAAATATGGGGAGTAAACTTCGATGAGCCACCGCAGCAGGTAGAGAAATTTGTTGAGGAGTTCAATTTGAGTTTTCCAGTTTTATTAGACCCCGGAGGCAATGTTCAAGACCTGTACCGGGTAAGAGGCTACCCGACCACTTTCGTCATTGATGAAGAAGGAATTATCAGGTTTCATCACATTGGTTTGCTCACAGAAGATCAACTAGAAAGCTACCTCGACCAGTTGGGAGCAGTTGAATGATAACAGTCACCATGTACAGCAAGGAGCAATGCCAATTATGTGATCAAGCCTTTCAGTATCTGGATGATTTACAGAGTGTGGTTGAGCATAAATTGGAGGTCATCAATATTGATGACAATCCCGATTTACAAAAAAAATATGGGTTTGATATTCCGGTTATTGAGGTTGGGCCTTACCGATTGAAATCCCCTTTCTCGTCTCAGGATCTCGAAATTACGCTGCGGGCAGCGGCTGAACGGGAAAAGAATATTGCAGTTATCGATCAGAAGGTCGCAGCGCGTGAAGCATCTATGCCAGTTAAAATCACACGCGGCGATAAATTCTCAAATTGGATCTCAAATCATTATATGTTCGTGCTCAATACATTGGTGCTGATATATCTTGGTCTACCTTTCCTGGCACCCGTATTGATGTCTGCTGGTTATACCCGTCCAGCAACAACCATCTACCGATTTTATGGATTGGTCTGTCACCAATTAGCCTTCCGCTCCTGGTTTATTTTTGGGGACCAAGCTGCGTACCCTCGCGAAGCTGCGGATGTGGCGGGATTGGTCCCTTTCGGGATCGCTACTGGATTGGGAGAAGATGAAGAGTTGGCCGCGAGAGCATATATCGGGGAACCTGGAATTGGGTACAAGGTTGCCTTGTGTGAACGTGATGTAGCTATTTATGGCGGGATATTGTTGTTCGGTTTACTGTTCAGCCTGACAGGACGCAAGATAAAACCCCTGCCGTGGTATCTATGGTTGCTGGTCGGGATTTTGCCAATCGCAATTGATGGATTCAGCCAATTACTCAGCCAACCCCCGTTAAATTTCTTCCCTTATAGAGAAAGCACTCCCTTACTTCGGTCAATAACCGGATTCCTGTTTGGGTTTACTACAGCCTGGTTTGGTTTTCCGATAGTTGAAGAATCAATGAAAGATGTCCGCCGGTATTATGGACAAAAGTTAGCCCGAGCGAAAGCTCAAGAGGAGAACAAGCAAAAGAGCCATGGCCTTCCACCAACCTGATGATATCCGCTACTTTACTTTCGATTCGTTCAGTGATGGAGATATCACGCAAGCTGTTTTCACAAGACAGGGTGGTATCAGCCCGCATCCATGGGCATCGTTAAATGTGGGAGGCTTGCGGGGAGATGATCCAAAGCGGGTATACCAGAATAGGGTGTGCTCATTCGAATTGATGGACCGCATACCCGAATCAGTTTACGATGTCTGGCAGGTGCACAGCACAGATGTCATCTGGACTACAGGCAGCCGACCTGGGAGTGTCCGGCACAGGAAAGCAGACGCCATATTGACCGACCGTCCTGAGGTGACTTTGTTTCTGCGCTTCGGTGATTGTGTGCCAATCCTGCTGCACGACCCGGTCAAGCGGGTTATTGGTATTGCCCATGCCGGGTGGATGGGAACAGTGAACGGAATCGTCAAAGAGACTATCGTTGCCATGCAAAATTCGTATCGAAGCAATCCCGGTGATATCCTGGCGGCCATTGGACCATCCATTGCGGTTCACCATTACGAAGTAGGACCTGAAGTTGAACAGATGGTAGACAAATCTTTCGGTAGTTCAGCAAAAGAATTCTTGATCCGAGAGGAAGGGAAAACTTATTTTGACCTGTGGCGAGCGAACCAGTACCAGCTGGAAGAAATTGGGGTTAATAAAATCGAAGTTGCAGGTATCTGCACGGCATGCAACCTGGATGATTGGTTTTCTCACCGGGGAGAGCAGGGAAAAACAGGGAGATTTGGTGCCCTGATCGCGCTGCGAAATTAGCCGCGACTCGATTTAATAGTTGCCAGATTCATTTTTATCTTCAGAGAATAACCCGAATTAAGAGATCCGGATGAGCCAGAATGTAGATATCGGAGAAAATCTAGAACGTGTGACCGAGCGCATTCAAATTGCAGCCCGGTCAGTTGGACGCGATGGAGATCAGGTCCGCTTGGTTGTCGTTACTAAAGGGCATTCACTCAACATTGTTAATGAGGCGATCGAGGCAGGCGTAAAAGACCTGGGAGAAAATTACGTTGAAGAAGCATTGCCAAAGATTTCGTCTGTATCTAAAAACAGTGATTTGGAATGGCACATGATCGGACATGTGCAAAGCCGGAAAGCTAAACCGGTCAGCGAGAATTTTGATTGGGTGCAGACAGTTGACAGTTTGCGTTTGGCGAAGCGGTTAGATCGTTTCGCTGGAGAGATGGAGCGTCATTTTCCAGTCTTGCTGGAGTGCAACGTAAGCGGCGAAGAGACAAAATTCGGCTGGACTGCCTGGAATGATCTTGAATGGAACGAGTTAGCTGCTGAGATTTCACCGATCCTGGAGATGGAAAACCTATACCTGCGCGGCTTGATGACCATGGCCCCTTTCTTTGGTGAACCTGAAAAAGCAAGGCCCTTCTTTCGGCGTTTGAGGAAATTGAGGGATTTTTTGGCGAACAGATACCCTGGTCAGGATTGGAGTGAACTATCGATGGGTATGAGTGAGGATTATGAGGTTGCCATCCAGGAAGGGGCAACCATGGTGCGCATCGGGACGGCGATATTGGGTAGACGAGAGAACAAGGAAGGCAATTGATGATTGGATTATTGATCGCGTTGGTTAATTACTTATCTATAGCATTAAGCTTATTGCTAATCGCCTACGTGGTTTTGTCTTACTTCATGGATCCATACCATCCGGTAAGGAGTGCAGTTAATCGGATTGTAAATCCGATCTTGAATCCAATCCGCAAGGTGCTCCCCCAGAGAGGTATGCTGGATTTTAGTCCCCTGGTAGCAATAATCCTGGTTCAAATTTTGGAGTACATTCTGAGGAGTTTGTTGTATTCCTTGGGGAGTTGAGGAAAATGCAATGAGCAAAGGCAGCGGGGAAAATGAGACCGGATTACAAATCAGGATAAAAGTTATACCCCGTGCGAAGAAGAGCGAAATATCGGGAGTGATGGATGATGGCAGCCTCAAAGTTCGTCTTGCCGCGCCGCCAGTGAACGGACGAGCAAACCAGGCTTTGATTAAGCTGCTTGTGGAAACCCTGGGAGTTCCACCATCCAATATTTCTATAATTTCCGGTGAGCGCGGTCGTATTAAACGGATCTTTATCGATGGGCTCGATCGACAGAAGTATCAAGAAATTATTGATCAGTTATTAAATTAAGCGTATATGTATATGGGGTTGATAAGAGAAATCTGCTATCAATATGTTGAGGGATTGTGGATATCCAGCCCCTGAGAGGCAAAAGAGACAAGGGTGTTGTAAGCTGTTTGCTGTGTTCCCCCGTAGCCAGACTCCATAATTTCATAAATCAGCGCTAATGCATCCAAGTTGGGGTGAAACTGCAGGCTCTCCATGGCCGCCTGCTGCTGTTCGGGAGTCCCTTCTGCCAAAGCTGTGAGCAGTAAATTCTCAGCTGGCTGACCAGGAGCGATTCCAATACCGCGATCACCAGCAAAAGCTACCAACCATGGAATTTCATGCAGGGGGAGAGGTGCCTGAGGAATTCTTGAATCGGGTTCTTGATTTTGCTCGATAATTTGAGTAGCCGCGGATCTAACAACCCATTCTTTATCCTCGAGAGCTAGTTTATTGAGAACTCCCTCTGCCCAAGGTTGGTTGACTTGGGCTAAACCATAAACCGCTGATCGTCTGACCAGCAGGTCGTCCATTTGGGAGGCTTCCTTAAGAATATCTTCCCCTTCACCAGGGTCAAGCGCTAAGGCTTCCGCAACTGCGCGGCGGATTTCATCACTTCCGTGAAGTAAGGCAGATCCTAGCAATTCAAAGGATTGCTGGTTTCCAATTTTAACCAAAGCAAAGCAAGCTGCTTGAGATACATTGCTTTCAGAATCCGCTAATAACTCACTCAACCTGGTCATTGATTGATGATCGAGAAGAAAGCCCATTCCCGGGGCGGACAGATGCCGCAATTCTTCAGAGGTGGTATGAGAAATTTGTCTTAATAGAACGCCGACACCAGGATCACCGGAGAGCAGTAGAGCCGACAACAGCCGGGCTCGTAATCCCAGGGGGATTTTGCTGCGCTGTAATTCAGCGGCTAAGTAGCGCATTACCTGGGTTCTCCAAGGAGCTGTTTGAGGCGCATATCGCAGCCAACGTCCGATAGATAATGGACGGCGCAGAAGGGGATCATCATCCATCGAGAGCAATTCAGAGACTTCAGGTGAGATATCTTTGGAGGCTGCGAGGAAAAGC
>DATKXE010000101.1:0-5500 GCA_035529195.1 Anaerolineales bacterium | reverse complement strand
GGGCGCGGATAACAATGAGCCAGAAATCGATATATTCAATACCTTTCCGAAACCATCGAGATCGGGGATATTTCCTTCAGCTGGAAGATGCAGAGGGCGTCCCTGACGCAATGATTCGGATAGAACGGGAACCAGCTGGCTATCAAACGTCGCGGCACCCAAATTTTCTCCTCGCTTAAGGTCGTAACCACAGTAAAGGTTGATGTGTTTATTATTGTCGGGAGGCGAGATCAATAAACACCATTCGGCATGCAAGGCTCGGGAAACAATTGCCGTGACTGCCTGGCATATCTCCAGAGGGTCTGATTTGGTGGCAATTGTTCTAATATTCTCATAGGTTGCAGGTTCAAGACCAGGTGAGGTTTGCAGTTCCTGGTCACTTCCCCAGCTGAACCGGGTTGGGAGGGTCAGCAGCATGGGGAAAGCTGCGATCTGGGTTAACCGGATTACCCCAGGAAAATTACCGCTGGGTTGGGGATCGATCAAATAAACCACCAAACCCAGGAGCAGCAGGCTGAACATTCCTACCCCAAACCCGAAGCCATCCGGTCGACGAAGGATTAGCAATAGGCCACCCCCAAAGGCAAGCACCAGGGAGAAGCCTGTCCAAACAAAATCAGCAGCCGAGCCATTAAATGGAGAGTTTCCTGGTTGGTTCAGCCACCACAATCCAGTAAGAACGGCCAGCAAAAGCGTGATCAAGCTCAGAACCATAGTCGCGGAGTTCACCCGGCGAGATCCCTGCGGGTAAACCCAGAGCCAGATCAAGATGATCAAGCTGAATGCATAAGCAGCCCGGTCAAGGACCGGCAGCCAGGCTTCGAAGACAGGAAAGAATTGAGCCAGACCAGCATCGATGATCAGTACAAACTGGACCAGCAGGAGCAACCCTAAGCCGATCACCATCCTGCGCCCTGCCTCCATTCCTGCCCGCTGCCATAAGGTTAGCGCACCCGGCAGGGCGCCAGCAATCGAAAATGTCAGCACCAGGTGGTATACCAGGTTGCCGGGAGGTACTATCAGAAGAGTAATAATTTGCTCGTACAGTGATCCATCCATAATAATGATTAATGGCGATTATAGCATGCCGGCAACCCCTGGGCAAAGGCCTAACAAGGTTGACAAAACGATGTTTCGGGGTAAAATAGCTCGGCAAGCCGAAGTGGCGGAACAGGCAGACGCGCTACGTTCAGGGCGTAGTGAGCTTTACGCTCGTGTGGGTTCGACTCCCACCTTCGGCATTAAAATTAATTTATACTGATCCTCGTGGAACCTCACGGGGTTTTTTCATTAATTTGTACGGGCATGGTACTTGCATCAATCAAGAGGCTGAGGTAAGATGAAACTATGAAGCGGACCTGGCTTGGCTGGAAATATGCTCTGATCGTGATCGGTCTGGTTGTGTTAACCCTGTTGGTGATGGATTTTAATAACCGCATGGCTGAGCTGCGGCGCTTAAGTGACAGGAGAGAGGATGTCGCGGTCGAAGCAACTGATCTGATACAGACTCAGGTCTACTTGGAAACACAAATTGCCTATGCTACCTCAGAGGCGGCAGTAAATGAGTGGGCTTATGAGGAAGGGCACATGGTGCGCGAAGGTGAGAACCTGGTTATCCCCTTGGAATACCCGGGATTCACTCCCGAAGTAACCATCATTCCAGCTGTGACCCCCGAACCTGAAAGCAATCTGCAAATCTGGCTTTCCCTTTTCTTAGAGTCCCGTTAATCCTGGGTGATCTCTCCTTGACCAATGCAATTGGGGGTGCTATAATCCTTGCGCTCTACAAGGAGTATTAACGATGCGGGGTGGAGCAGTGGCAGCTCGTCGGGCTCATAACCCGAAGGTCAGAGGTTCGAATCCTCTCCCCGCTACTATCGATAAACCGCAGGTGATCATGCCTGCGGTTTTTTGGTTAAAGATGAAAGTTCAAGATTCGCACCAAATAAGGATAAATCGTACCCCGACGGTCCTTGTTTCTCTTTGTTATCCATGATACCAAGCCCAGCTGCTGAAAAAGGCCCCTAAAAGTACCTTACCTCGTTTAATACCTGGAAAAACCAGGTTTCGAACCTCAGACCCGGAGGTTATGGGCCCGAAAAGGGTGATCCATGCATTGAACAGACTGGTCAGGCATATATACTTTCGAGTAAAATATACCCAAAGGTCATTCCCCCAGTATGCCAGACCAGAATTCAATCCTGCTGCAAACTAAACTGCATCGCCCGCCGATCACCAGGAGATTGATCGTCCGTTCGCGGCTAATAGAGCAGCTCAATAGCAATATTAACCACCCACTAACCCTGGTCTGTGCGCCGGCTGGTTTTGGTAAAACCACCCTGGTATGCACCTGGCTTGAGCATATGGCTGCTGGTCAGGATGAGAATGCCACTTCCTTGCCTTCAGCGTGGCTTTCGCTGGATGAAAATGACAGCGACCTCAACCTCTTTATGCGCTACTTTATTGTCGCACTGCGCACGATTTTTAGCGATGCTTGTGAGGAAACCCTGGCCTTGCTCCAGGGGCCGCAGCAACCACCCCAGACGAGCATTTACACCACGTTCATTAATGAGCTCGCAGCGCTTCCCGGAGAAGCTATTCTCGTGCTGGACGATTACCACTCCATCCGCGGGCAGGCGGTTCACGATCTGCTGAGTGAATTGGCACACCACTGGCCAGTACCGCTGCATCTGGTGCTGATCTCACGCATTAACCCGTCGTTACCACTGACTAGTTTACGAGCGAAGGGGATGCTCACCGAATTGCACAGCCAAGACCTGCGCTTTTCACCGCAGGAGACAGCTGACTACCTGAGTAAACTGAAATATTCTTCGCTGAGCCAGTCTGCCCTGCAAATCCTGGCTGAACGTTTCGAAGGCTGGCCCGCTGGTCTGCACCTGGCTGCCCTTTCTCTGAGTTTCGTTGACAGCCAAGAATCCGTTCTGGCTGCCTTATCCAGCGAGAATGCCAATATTACCGCATACCTCCTGGAAGAAGTGCTGATCCACCAGGAAACAGCGATCCAAACATTTTTGTTGAAGACTTCCATTCTGGATCGCTTCTGCGCTTCATTATGCGAAACTGTCGTTGGAGAGATCCACGGCGGTTGGAATGTGCGCGCCTGTTTGGATTGGATTGAACGCTCTGAGATGTTTGTTACACCCCTGGACGAACGCCGGGAATGGTACCGTTATCACCATTTATTCCAGGAATTGCTGCAGCAGAGAGCATCGACAGAGATGAGGCCTGACCAGGTGGCCGTCTTGCATCGCCAGGCTTCAGCCTGGTTCGATGAGCAGGGACTGCTCGATGAAGCTTTGCATCACGCCCTGGCAGCTGGCGACCTTGATCTGGCTGCGCGCTTGATGGTTGCTGGAATTCGCGATGTGATCAATCGCGAAGACCGGCCGACCCTGGAACGCTGGCTGCGATTGCTGCCAGAAGAAATAATCCAGCAACAACCAGGGCTGTTGATGATCAGGGCTTGGGAGGTGCAGTTCTCGTGGAGACTTGACCTGCAAGCACAGGTCCTCCAGCAGGTGGAAGAACTGTTGAATTCAGGTGCAGGCGCAGCTTTGCCGGCGGACGAGCTGCAAATCTTGCGTGGGCAAATCTATGTGCTAAGAGCTCAGCATGCGTATTTCAACAACCAGCCAACGCTGGCAATCGACCTTTGCCAGCAGGTGTTGGCGCTCCTGCCTCTATCATGGACTTTCGTGCGCGGCGGGGCGATGCTTTTCCTGGGCATGTCCATGCAGGCCAGCGATCAGGCGCAGAAAGCCGAACAGCTGCTGCTTGCTGAATACGAGTCCTGCAGCGATAAGAATGATACCTATGCCTTGCTTCTCTTAAGATCACTGGCTTTTATCTACCTCAATACAGGCCAGCTTGATCAGGCCAGTAGAATAGCGCAGGTGCAGCTCCAGGGGGCAACCAACCGCAAGATCCAAATCATGCAGAACTGGGCTGACTGGTTTCTTGGGGTGTTGTGCTATAGTCGCAATGAGCTGGATGCTAGCGCACAGTACTTTGGTCAGATCGTCAAAAACCGCTATACAGCCCAGATATCAACATATCGCGACGCCGTTGCCGGCCTGGCGTTGATCCATCAGATCCAGGGCGAGAGCACTGAGGCCTTTCAGATGGTGGAGTCGATCAGCAAGTTTGACCTGGAGCAGAGAGGCAGCGAAGACGAGCGGACAAGCTCCCTGCGCGCCAGGCTGCTGCTCATGCAAGGGGACATGGAAGGCCCCGGTCACTGGGCTGACGCTTTCACCGTTCCACCGCCAGACCAGCCGTTTATGTGGTTGGAAGAACCACAGGTAACGCGGGCGCGCGTCCTAGTGGCCAGGGAAAAGGAAGCCGATTTGCAGCTAGCGCTGCAAATCCTTGATACTCTGGAAGACATCGCCGAGCGGACCTATAACACCCGCTCCAAGATCGAGATGCTGGCATTGCGCGCCCTGGCGCTGCATGCCCAGGGGGAAACCAGCGCGGCCTATGCCGTTCTGAAGCAGGCGCTGGACCTTGGGCGACCGGGATGCTTCATCCGGGTTTTTGTTGATCTGGGGGTACCCATGCGGGCGATGCTTCAGCGACTTGTCGAGCAAGAACATACCGTGGTGATGATTCGCCGCATCCTGGCGGCATTTCAAGAGGATGATAGTTATCTGCATAGCAGCGCGCACCATCCATCCCTCGGGAATTCGACATTGGTTGAACCCCTGACCCCGCGAGAGCGCGAGGTCCTGCTCTTATTGCGGGGGCCGATGAGCATCAAAGAGATCGCTCTTAAACTCATTATTCCTATGCGACTGCCAAACGCCACACGATCAACATATACGGCAAGCTGGGCGTCAACCAGCGCGGGAAAGCTGTGGCTAGAGCAGAAGAATTGAACATTCTTCCCCCACGCTAACCTCACTTCCCTCCCTAAAACCCTATCCTTCTACACCTCATATACACCTCAAATACACCTTTAGGTGGTTTTTTTTCGCGAGAAGATCATCTATGATCAGTTCATGAATGGTTTGGCGTCAAGGAAACAAATCCCCTTCGATTGCCCCGGCACCTACCAGATTGTTGTGCAAGGACGGATCGATCCAAATTGGTCAGATCGTCTGGAAGGTATGATGACCTATCAGGCCACGGCGGAGGAAATCCCCCCGGTCACAACCCTGGAGGGCGAATTGAGCGACCAGGCTGCCCTGGCCGGTGTGCTCAACACTCTCTATGAGCTTCATCTAACAGTAATTTTAGTGAAGCGTCTGGAAATTTGATGATAAAATGCGGAAACCGTTATATTTGAACTCGAACCGCACATAACGAACCTAAATTTCGGGTTGACACATCCAGGAGTTAATAAAGGAGAATTAGCAATGCCAGGCAGACGACAAGAACGACGAGATGACCGCCAGCTCGGGCGACCGGGCGGCGGGGGTAAGCGCTACCAGATGCGCCAGAAGATGGTAACCATTGGCGACGACTTCTGGATCGAGAA
>DATKXE010000100.1:0-10309 GCA_035529195.1 Anaerolineales bacterium | reverse complement strand
GCGGTCTTTTTGTTTGAGGCAAAATCTATCATTTAGAAGTTCTCCAGATGATCAGTGTCTGCTACCATCAGGGCAGAATAAAAACAATCAAAGAAAGAGAGATTGATTTTGAACAAGATCACCTTAGCCCTACTCATAGCAAAACCGGGCCATCTTCGGAATGGACTTCAATCCTTGCTGAGAACTATCCCCCAAATAGAGGTACTCGCTGAGTCCAATGACCCATCTATCCTGCTGAAGATGAATGACGATCTTCGCCCGGAGCTGATCCTGGTAGACGGGGGATTAATTGCTGAAGACGATTGGTCAGGACTAACAAAAATTAAAGCAGATTGGCCAGGCACGAAGGTCCTTGTACTGACAGAAAACGACCAGCAAGGGCAAACAGCCAAAGAAGCTGGCGCGGATTTTTTCCTTCTGAAAGGATTCCCTGCAACAGAACTTGCCTGTCTTATCGAAACTTTACTCATTCCTGAATCCCCAGATGAGAATATTTCTCATTCTGATGAAGAAGGATCAGACTGAACAGTAAAAAATATCCAAATCACCTGAGGCGAATAAGGAGAAATAATCTGGCAACCCAAACACAAGCATCAACCCAAAAGAACCGGATCCACTGGATGGACAATCTGCGCACGATCATTATTGCCCTGGTGGTGCTCTACCACGCTGGTGGTGTGTATGAATCCACTGGTATGTGGGGCTGGTTCTGGATTGTCGATGATCCCGACATCTGGATGGCATCCGGCATCATTGGCATTATGTTTGATACCTTTGTCATGCCGGCGATCTTTTTCATTGCTGGCTACCTGGCTGCGGCTTCCATCAATGGCAAGACTGCCTGGGGTTTCATCAAGGGCAAGGCCAAACGCTTGCTGCTGCCCTGGGTCCTGGCAATTGTAACCTTAATCCCACTCTATAAAGTGATCTTCCTTTACTCCCGGGGCTTCCCCCAGGAAAACTGGACCACCTACTTCCACATAACCAATCCCAACAGCCAGAACTGGCTCTGGTTCCTGCCCATGCTGTTTGCCTTCAGCCTGATTTACCTGGGGATCGACCGTCTGGGTATCAACCTGAAGAAGATCAACCTGGTCTGGGGCTTGATCGTGGGCTTTTTACTCAGCGTGGGATTCAGTTATCTGATCGGAAATATCGCTGGGTTCCGGAGCTGGACCCTTACACCACTAATCGACTTTGAGAATGAACGCCTGTTAGCCCACTTCCTGTTCTATCTTTTTGGCGCAGCTGCTTACAAACAAAACCTGTTTGCCAAACTGCCCGAAAAGAAAACCCTCTACAACATCGCTAATGGCGTGTCCTGGCTGCCGGTGACCGGACATATATTCCTCAGGATCTGGCCCTTCTTTATCTCAAATTTTGAGGTGACCCCACTCTACAGGTTCCTGTGGTTCACGAGCTTCCATCTCTCCTCGATTGTGATGGTGTACGTCATGGTGGAAAGCTTCCGGTTCTACCTCAATAAGTCTGGAAAGCTCTGGGAGTTATTGAATCGCAATTCCTACGGCGTTTATATCATCCATGTGATCCTGATCGGGATCTTCGGAACACTGCTTCTGGGCGTGACCCTGCCAGGATGGGCAAAATACCTCATCCTGTTCGTCCTCACCTATGCAGGAAGCAACCTGATGGTATCGCTCTACCGCCGCGGGAAAAGCCTGCTTTCGAACACAAGAGCGAAGCTTGGGCATCAAACCGGGCTTGCAGATTGACTTGGATACCATCCATCAAAAACACAAATATGGAGGAAAAAATGACTGCTCAAGAAAATTTAAATTTGAATAAAAATATTACAAGAAATAAGGTGGATGTGAGAATACTCCTTTCAGCCTTATGGGGAGCACGAGTGTTCAGTGGTTTGCAGGGAGATTCGACTCGGCTTCAAGATCCTGTCGCTCTCAATGAACTGCTAACTGGAACCGCAGACATCGTGGTAACCGATGTACTGCTGGTGGTATTGTCAGCAATTTTAGCAATCCCAATCATTATGAGTGTCCTGTCTCTGACTTTGAAAGATAAAGCAAATCGCCGGGTAAATCTGATTACAGGCATATTCTTTGTTGTCTGGGAATTGTTTTTTTTGGTTTTTGTTTACAGCCCGGGTCCCCTCTATGAGATCTTTTGGGGAATTGCCTACCTGATCTTTGTTTCCCTGGTTGTTTGGTTTGCATGGAAATGGCCGAAAGGGGAAGCATAAACTGCTATCTCCCAAAATAACAATTATGGAATTGTGAGGAAGGAACCTAACCGCGAGAGTGCAGTCCATGCGCTCTCTCAAAATCAGGAGAGAAAAAATGACTTCTGAAAGCAAAATCCAACAATACAGCCTGGTCCAGATCCTGTTGATCTGGGCAGCTGCTGCAGTACCGATGGGATTGCTGGGATGGATCGTAGCCCCCGCCCTGGCATCTGACCCGGCAAAAGCTGGCTTTGAGCGCCTGGCTGTTCTTACAGTGGGGCTGATCTGGCAGTTCGTGATGGCTTTGTATCTCATCTATCAAGAAAACGGCGATATTCGCTGGTCCACGCTGAAAGCGAAACTATGGCTGGTCGCTCCCAGGTCGCCGAAAACAGGCAAAGTGTCTAAACGCCTGTGGTGGTGGATCATCCCCCTGCTGCTCATTACCGCATTGTACGAGATGGAATTGGGTGGTTATGTCAGCCGCTTTTGGACTTCGCTCTTTCCTTTCCTGGCTGAACCGCCAGGCTGGGCATTGGGCAGTTTCCTCGAAACCCCTGAAGGCCGCAGCCAGACGCTTGGCGCCTGGGGTGTACTCGGCTTATTCGCCCTTTCCGCAATCTTTAACACCTTTCTGGGCGAAGAGCTGTTGTTCAGAGGACTGCTGCTGCCGCGTATGAACAAAGTATTCGGAAAGTGGGATTGGATCGCCAATGGGATCCTCTTCGGTCTCTATCATCTCCATCAACCGTGGGGCATGCTTTCCCTGGGCGGATTGCTCTTCTTCGCATTCCCGACCAAGCGCTTCCGCAGTTCCTGGTTCGGGATTATCGCTCATTCCGGGCAAAGTATATTCTTCCTGTTTCTGATCCTGGGATTGGTACTGGGGTTAGTCTAAACTAATCGAAATATCATCGCGCAAGTGTTATGTTGCCGAAAATACGATGGTTGTGATATTTCCGAAGAAAAAGAGTTGAGAAGTGGGAATGGATCTGTAAGGAGATTTTGATGAAAGCTATTGTGTACGAAAAATATGGTCTTCCTGAAGAAGTTCTTGAATTAAAGGAGGTTGAAAAACCGACTCCAAAGGATAACGAAGTTCTAGTGAAAATATTTGCGGCATCGGTGAATTTTAATGATCTGGCGTTCGTAAAAGGAGAACCATTCTTGAGCCGACTTTGGACCGGGTTCCTGAAACCAAAACACAAGATCCTGGGAACTGACATTGCCGGGCGGGTTGAAGCCGTCGGGAAAAATGTTACAGGGATTAATCCAGGGGATGAGGTGTTTGCAGAAATTGGCAGTGACGGTTATGGAGCATTTGCTGAGTATGTCGCTGTTCCCGGCAAATCCGTAGTTATAAAACCGGCAAATATCAGCTTTGAGGAAGCGGCGGCTGTACCGCAGGCTGCTGTGACTGCGTTGCAGGGACTTCAGGATCAAATCCAGATCCAACCTGGACAGAAGGTTTTGGTCAATGGCGCATCGGGTGGCATCGGGACATTCGCGATTCAATTAGCCAAATCTTTTGGAGCCGAGGTGACAGGCGTCTGCAGCTCAGACAATTTGAAATTAATACGTTCTATCGGCGCAGACTATGTCATAGATTACAAACAGGAAGATTTTACGATGGGCAAAAAAAAGTATGATCTGATCCTTGATATTGTCGCAAATCGCCCGACCTCACAGTATATGCACGCATTAGCCCCACAGGGGGCGTATGTCGCGGTGGCATTCAATCCCCAAACGATTTTCCTGGGCTCGATCATTTCAAAAGCTGATGGGAAGAAAGCTGGATCCCTGATGGCGAAACCTAGTATCAGTGACCTCAAAGAAGTGAAAGCATTAATCGAGGGTGGAAAGATTTCGCCAGTTATTAACAAAGTATTTCCTTTGAGGGAAACAGCAAAAGCTATCAAATATTATGGAGAAGGCGCCCAGGGAAAAGTTGTCATATCGATGGAATAGCGTAGCTAGATCCAACATAAGAACTGTTAATAGTTTTACGAGAAGATAAATCAAAAAGGTCGAAGATGAATAAATCAAACAAGTTACAGAATTATATCGAATTAAAAAGGATAAAACTTTCGGCGCTTTGGACAGCCCTGATGCTCACTTATCTTCTTGGTGATGTGATGCGGATCTTCAGTGGGGATTTTGTCCCTGGAGAAATGGTCGGAGCCCAAACCTCCCAAGGCTTATATTTGGGAATGGCCATTTTATTTGTGATCCCAATAATTATGGTCTTCCTGAACTTGATTCTGAACTATAAAGCCAACCGCTGGGCGAATATGATATTTGCCTTAGTATTTTTTATTATCAATCTTATTGGATTGCCTGGTTATCCATCTTATTATGATCAGTTCTTGATCGTTATAGGTCTCGGGTTTAATCTGTTGACGATATGGCACGCTTGGAAATGGACTGAGCAGGAAGAATGAGTTTGCTTGAGTAATAGTCAGATCCAAAGAGATCACGAATTATTTTGTATTGATACAGAAAAGGAGAAATCAAATGAAGATAAGGTTTGATGAAAAAAATAACAGGCCCCTGGCTGAAAGACTTTCCATTCCTCAATTTCGGCTGCCAATGATTCTGTTCATGTTTACCTGGCCGATCGCCTGGTTTGCATTTCTAATTTATGGACTTGGACCAATATTTTTCAGGGCATATGGCAGTATTTCAACCTGGGTGATCATATTGATTTCATTATTAGGAAATGGCGCAGAGATGGCAGTCGCCTTGATCATCTTTCGGCGTGAGGGGTACCGACTGACGTTATCCTCTCTGCGTGAGCGCATCAACTGGCGCTGGCCCAAAGGATGGAAAGCCTGGGGAGCTTTTCTCCTTGTTTTTCTGCTTGCCTTTTCAGTTGCGATGTTGCTAGGCTCCACGGCAGAAAATATAGCCAAGGTCACTTCAATTCCCGATTGGATGCCCGGCCACCCGCTTAAAGAGATCGACAGCCTGCAAGCAGGTTACCCTGATATTAAGTTCGAGGGCAATTGGCTTTTCTTTATCATCCAGAATTTCGTGGTCGTGATCATCTTCAATATGTTTGGCGAAGAACTTTATTATCGGGCTGCGCTGCAGCCAAAAATGAGGGGCGTGTTCGGTAACTGGGATTGGGTGGCAAGCGGGGCGGGCTTTGCTCTGAAACATCTCTACTTTTGGTGGCGAGTTCCCATGCTGATCCCAGCTGGTCTCGGATTCGCATTCATCTTTGGCCCAGTAGGCAGTTTGCCCCTGTCCATCATCAGCCATTGGATCGGTAATATGGAACCAATGATGCTCTATTTTGGTATTCGAGCCCTGTTTGGCCTTGGATAAACAGGAACTAAGAATTTATTGCTAGCGCTATCAGAAAATAACAAAAATCAACCTGGTAGAGCTAGAGAGGAGAACCATCAAGATCTCTCCTCTCTATATGAAAAAGGTGTAATCAAATATGGAAACGCAATGGATCGCGGAAGCAAGATGCGGCGATAAGGAAGCTTTTTCGAATTTGGTCGAAAAATATCAGAGACCGGTTTTCAGTGTCTGTTATCGGATGCTGGGCACTCCCACAGCAGCAGAGGATGCTGCCCAGGAGGCTTTTATCCGGGCTTACCAGTCTCTGGACCGCTATGATCAAAAACGATCATTCACTACCTGGCTGCTCTCGATCGCATCAAATTACTGCATCGATCAACTGAGGAAGAAAAAAGTGACCATACTTTCGATAGATAACGACAAACACGCCTGGCTGGCGCCGCCGGATCCGGGACCGAGTCCCGAGAAAGCAGCGCTGGACAAAGAGAAGAACGCTTTGGTTAAGTCTATTCTGGCAGCTCTGCCAGAAACCGACCGCGCAGCGATTATCCTGCAATACTGGCATGATTATTCCCATGCTCAGATTGCCGAGACCATGGACCTGAGTAGCAGCGCTGTTAAGAGCCGCTTGTTCCGCTCCAGGAAACTAATGGCTGAGAAATGGCAGGAAATGCAGTTGACCTCAGTAAATCCTTTAAACACAACTCCAAAAATGATTGCGCATGAAACATCAATATTATGAGAATTGGATCCTGATGGATAATCACCTAGAGCAGAACAAGCTCAAAGAACAACACTAACACAAGAATCTTTAGAGGAGTAATCAAATGGTTAAGATTTTTAGTTCGATAAATACACCGATGAAAAATAAGTATGTTTTTTGGGTAGCAGTCCTTGCCATCCTCGCTGTGTGTCTGACAGGATGCGACGGGAAAACTGAAACATCATTTTCTATACCCCTTGATGCCCAGATCGGTGATCTGGTTCTTGCTCCCTGTGAATATGAGGCACGCGATATAACTTATGCAGCTGAGTGCGGTACCCTCATTGTTCCAGAGAATCGCGGTGATCCAGTTACGAGAATGATCGCACTTCCGATCACTCGGATTCATTCCACAGCCAGTGATCCGGGCGAACCCATTTATTTCTTACCGGGTGGGCCGGGATTACCGAACGAGGGCACATCGCGGGTGGCATGGTTTATTGAGAATCATGATATTGTCAGCGTCGGCTATCGGGGCGTTGACGGTTCTGTCATACTATCTTGTCCGGAGATCAGCCAGCATATCATGAATCTACCAGGCGATATGTTGGGGGAAGCCGCGATAGAACAAATGACAAATGCATATGCTCAGTGTGCTGATCGACTGCAAGATGAGGGCGTGGATCTTGATGGCTACACGGTAGTTGATGTGGTAGATGATCTTGAGGCAGCGCGTATTGCCTTGGGATATGAAAAAATCAATCTTTACAGCATCAGTTATGGGACAAGATTGGCAATGATCTATGCCTGGCGATATGGTGAGAACCTGCATCGCTCTGCCATGGTGGCAATCAATCCGCCTGGCCGAATGTTCTATTACGATCCGGCAGTTATCGATGATCAAATTAAATATTACTCTGTCCTTTGCGCCAAAGACCCGATCTGCAGCTCAAAAACAAATGATCTGGCAGAATCCATACGAATAGCTGTGGATTCAATGCCAGAGCGCTGGTTGGGCGTTCCATTGAATAACGGGTTAGTACGGGCTGCGGCGTTTGAATCATTGGGAGATAATCAGGGATCAGCAAAGGTTTTTGATGTTTGGTTGGCTGCCGCCGAAGGAGATTATAGTGGCGTTGCTCTGCTATCTGTGGTTGGTCCATATATGTTCGCCAATGCTTCTGTATGGGGCGATAATATTGCTAAAGCAGCCAATGCGGATTTTGATCAAACAAGCGAAAAACGTTCCGTTCTGGATATCGGCGCCTCGATTATGGGTTCACCGCGTTCAGAATTAGCCGCCGCTGCTGCTGGTTGGCCAATCAATACCATCCCGGCAGAGTATCAAACCGTGCAGCCATCTGATGTGGAAACATTGCTGATCAGCGGAAGTATTGATTTTTGGACACCCGCACAATATGTCGAAGAGGAATTGTTACTTTCTTTGCAGCAGGGACAGCATATTATACTGGGTGAATTTGGTCATGCAGATATGTTGTGGCAGCAGCCTGAGGCTTCCGCGCGGTTGTTATCTTCTTTTTTTGTTACTGGAGTTGTAGATGATTCCTTATTTGTCTATCAGCCCTGGGTTTACGAAGTCGGACTAGGTTTTCCTACATTGGCTAAAATCATTGTAGCTGCCATACTGGTTGTGATCACCACTCTCATCTTAGTTCTTCGATCATTAATAAATAAGAAGGTCAGGAGTTAAGTGAAATAGAAGGGGCGGATCTTACGAGAATAAAGACCTGAAAAAATCGTTTGTAGAGAGAATGGCTGATTGTTAGAGATCTCAAATTGTGGGTAGTAGACAATGGGTTCTGAGTGACTGAGTTTCAAGGAAATCCAATGGGAACATGTTTTGTAATTAAAATCAAAGGTCAATCTTGCAGAGCCAGAAAGGAGAAATAATGAATAAAGAAAGAATATTGACCATCCGCTGGAACAACATATTGACAATCGGATTGGGGATTCCAACGCTAGCCTATATCCTTTACGCCCTCTCTCGGCCGTTGTGGATCACGCGAGGCGGGCTAATCGGTCTGGCTGTCCTGGGAATCCTGTATTGAGTGATCATCGAGACACATACATCCATGCGGTTCGCATGGATCCGGGAAAAAAATTCAGATAAGTCAACCGTTGTTCAGCAAAAATGGTCCCATCCACTCTCCTTGGTCCGGATATTTTATAACCTGGTTTTTTGGGTATTCCTGATCCCGTTTTTTACCGTGGTTGAAGATCGGGTTGGGTTCCTCGCGATGGCAGTGGTGATTGGTGTCCGGCTAGTTTTGAATCTGGTAACAAATAATCTCCTCAACCTCACTCCGGAGCAATTCGACGGGTATCCATTCAGGATTCCATAAAAACCAAATAAGGATTTGAATTATTAGAAATTCAAATTAATACACATAGGGTAAATATGAAGATAAATAAATATGCCTCTATCCTTCTCGGTCTGCTCATTTCAGTAATCTGGTCCAGCGCTTGCAGCGATCTATCAACTACTGATCTCAGCCGGAGTGATGCCGATTTCCATGGCCTGGGGAGGGGGCGTCAAACCGCACCCAGACAGCTCTCTACCCCCTTCGTGAGGAATATGCCCCGCTGAACCCATAATATTATCTATAACATTTGTTATAGAAGGAATAAGGAATTTGCAGAGAAAGACCGCTATCAAAGCGGTCTTTTTGATTGAGACAAAATCTATCATTCAGAAGTTCCCCAGATGATCAGTGCCTGCTACCATTAAAGCAGTATAAGCCATACAGGCAAGAGATAATAGTTTTGCTCACGTGATAGCTGGCTTACCTGGCAATAGATTAAGGAGAAATACCATGTTTACCTGGAAGGATTATTATTTGGAATTTGAACGAAGGCAGGATCAAATAGCCGAAGCTGAACATGATCGATTGGTCAAGCTTTACTCAAATGTTAAAAAATTCTCCCTGAGGATTTTTAAAGATAGAGTTTCACTAATGTATTTTACTACCGCAAAAGAAGCCAAATGAAAAATAAATTACTCAAGACTTGTTCTTGGAGATTATACCCAATACGATGAGATCGCAGCTACTCTAAGCGCTGTTAAATAATGGAGTTCTAAAATGAAAATAGTGAAGGCATTAAAACAGTTGGTTCAAGATCACCCCTTGGGAGCTTTTTTTCTTGTGGCCTTTTCGTTACCTTGGCTTCCCAGTTTCTTGGTGGCAGGGCCCAAGTTCTTTCGCGGTGAGGACATTGAGACCTTGACTTTGATGATAGGTATAGCTATGTTTGCTGCCCCAATCTTGTCAGGCATCCTGATGGCGTTCATTGTCGATGGAAAGCGCGGTATTGGTGAGATGTTCAGCCGGATGAAGAAATGGCGGGTGGGCAAGTGGTATCTTAGCTTGTTGATCTTCCCGACTTTCATTTTAGTCGTGTCCCTTCTGCTTTCTGCTACTGTTTCGTCCGATTTTGCCCCTGTTTTTTTGATCGGAAGCATCATGATGGGGATTGCAGCTGGTTTTCTTGAGGAGTCGGGCTGGATGGGATTTGCATTTCCCAGGATGAGAGAGAGGCATGGGTTGATCCGGACGAGTGTCTACCTGGGGCTTATCCATGGTTTATGGCATTTTCCGTTATGGTTTCTATGGGAGTACTCAGATCTTGGGATTTTTTGGTTTCCGTATTTCATTGCCTTCGCTGTCATGCTTGTTGCTCTCAGGGTTATTATGGTATGGGCTTATTCCCATTCGAATAGCTTGCTGTTAGCGCAGTTAATTCATGCCAGCTCAACGGGCTTCTTATTTGTGTTAACCCCTCAGTATATTGAACCAATCAATGAGGTTATCTTTTATTCTGTTTACGCTGTTTTCCTGGGGGTGGTTGCCCTGGTTGCAATTCTTAAGATGAGAGAATCCTCAAGGCGAGAAGACGGGGAGCATCCCCACCCCATTGAATTTTAGAAGATAGATTTTGATCACACGATTACGATAAATTGGAGAAAACTAATGGATCGAAAAAGAAAGATAACCCTTGCGGTAACCGCCATTATATTACTCTTGATCACACTTCTGGTTGTTGAATGGCAGTCTTCATTTCTTCAAAGACTCCCA
>DATKXE010000099.1:0-5829 GCA_035529195.1 Anaerolineales bacterium | reverse complement strand
TTGTTTTCCACCCGTTCAAATTCTGAGGTTTGGTAGGCGAGGTCAGAAAGCGAACTGGTTATAAACAGGGCACGTCGATAGGCGAAGTCAATTTCGGCTGGGGATTCAAGCACTTCATATGCGCATCCTTCATCGAATAATTCCTTCAAAAAGAGAAAGGCATTCTCCGTCTCTTGAGAGTCAAACTGGTAGCCATTTTCATTGGGAAGGAGCACCGAACTATTAAAAGCATACATCCAACTTAATACACTCGCGGGGGTAGTATTGATCAACCAGCCCCCGCTGCCATCATCTTGGGCATCATCATTGGTTTGAATTGCCTGCGCCGCAGCACAAACCTGTTCTTTGAATTCCGCTGCAGTTCCAGGAGGGGAGGTGAATCCCAGTTCTTCAGCCCAGGAAGTGTTGTAATACATCACTTGAGCTGTGCGGACAGCTGGCAAGCCAAATCGATTTTGCTCCTTCACATCCTGTTGAAGAAAAATATCAAAGAAATCTGCCAATTCATCCGGGTGAAAACCCCATTCGGGGTCATTAACATAATTATTCAATCCAGTTACGGGTTTCCCGCTGGAAATCCAGGATTGGATCTGGTAGTCAGCACCCACAGCTAAATTGGGTAAACCTGCTGCTTTGTCTGCGGTCGCTATCTTTTCGTAGAGGGAATTGAGCGATCCCTGAGAAATGCTTTCGACAGTTATTCCGAAATTGTTGCTGGTGTTGAACTCGGTCAGCGAATCCTGGATCGCTTCTCCGGTTTCTCCAGACCAGGGATGCCAGAATTTGAGCGTTAACCCGTCTAAATCCGATTCCTTGACCCCCAGAGAGGAGGTTGGTTGCGGTGTGATGGTCGCGGTTGGAGAAAGGGTGGCAGGTATGCTGGTTAATGTCGGTTTTAATTCTGGGGTTTCGCTGATCGCGGTTGATATAGGTGGTGGTTGACCACTGCAAGCTGCAATTAAGGAGAAGCCTACCAAGATGAATATCAATAACATCAAACGGGTGGAGTCAACTGGAGTGCTCCTCCCATTTGCGGTAAGATAATCCAAGAAACCTGATTTATGATTTTTGCACATTGATTTAATCACCTACATTTACCTTCAGAGCAGGAAATTACAGGGCTGATTTTTTCACGAAATCGTGTTGGCTATGCTGAAAGTTGACGGTGACGCCTTGCGATTATATCAAAGTTGTACAATTTAGAATCAGAGCGGAGATGTTATGCCAGATCAATTCACGGAATCACTGTCAAGTTTAAAATCGCATCGACTGCCTGGTTTGAACCTGGAGGAAGATTTTGTTTATCCCGATTACGCTGGCCGATCTCTGTTGAATGTACCCTCCAGTATATGTGGTTGGTTGGGAGCACCAATGCTTGGAGCACCCTCCCTCACCCCTCAAATCACAGAGATGCTAGCCAGTGAATACCAGAATGTCGTCTTGATATTAATGGATGCACTCTCGTTGGAGCGTTTTACTAAATTGATAAATACTGGTTTGTTACCGGTATGGAGTGAATTGGCACGAAAAGGAGTATTGGCACCCATTACCTCTATCGCACCCAGCACTACAGCCGCAGCGCTCACCAGCCTTTGGACTGGAAGCAGCGCAGCTGAGCACGGGATCGTTGGATATGAAATGTGGTTGAAAGAGTATGGCATGGTTGTCAATTCGATCCTCCACTCGCCGATGAGCTTCCAGGGGGAAGCTGGGAGCTTGACTAAAGCTGGTTTTGACCCCGAAACCTTTATCAGGCCTGCCTTGCTTGGTTTGCATTTGTCCAAGCATGGGATCCAGGTTTATGCATTTCAGCATCACAGTATAGCCCGTTCCGGTTTGTCACGTATGTTTCTTCGGGATGTTAAACTGCAGCCTTTCCGTACTCAATCAGATCTCTGGGTGAACGCAAGGGGAGTTCTGGAAGATAACCCTGATCAAAGAAAATACATCTGGATTTATTGGGGTGAGGTGGACTACCTGTCGCATAATTATGGTCCGGATAATGAGCGTGTGGTCAGTGAACTGCGCCATTTCTCAGCCACATTTGAGGACCTTTTTCTGAACCAATTGAGCCCATTAGCCAGGAAAGACACCTTGCTGGTTCTGCTGGCAGACCATGGTCAGATCAAAAGCCAACCAGATCCGCATTACGATTTGAGCAACCATCCCAACTTGGTCCGCCTTCTGCATATCATGCCTACGGGGGAAAACCGGTTGGCATCACTCTACCTGCGCCCTTGGCAGAGTAATGCAGTTCAGGAGTATATAGAACGAACTTGGCCTGGACAATTCGTGTTTCTGGATCCATCTTTGGCGGTCGAATCTGGATTGTTTGGTCCTGGTGAACTTCATCCCCGTTTATATGATCGATTGGGAGATTTAATCGTGGTCTCGAGTGGGGAGTCCTATCTGTGGTGGTCTCCAAAAGCAGACCATTTGATGGGCAGGCATGGCGGGTTATCTGCTGACGAAATGCTGGTACCCTTCCTGGCTGCAGAACTGTAACCAGCGTTAAGATTTGTTATCAAGACTAAAAAAACCTTCCAATACTATTATTGGCAGGTTGATTAGATGACACAATTCAAGTGGATTAGCTAGGGTAAAAAGTCCCAGGGATTTACTTTTCCGTAACTGTCATGCAGCATCTCGTAGTGGATGTGAGGTCCACTTGATTTGCCAGTGCTGCCGATCGTGCCGATCGGTGTGCCCTGAAAGACGCTTTGACCACAAACAACGGTGTACACTTGCATGTGAGCGTATGCTGTCTGCCAACCATTTCCATGATCAATGACCACCATGTTCCCATAACCAAAGTTGTTCCAACCCGCGTATACCACCACGCCGCTATCTGCTGCCCACATGGGTTCACCAAGATCGCCATCGATATCGATGGCGAAGTGGTTTGTGGAAGGCGAGTAATCATACCCGGATAGGAAATGAGCTCCGCTGGGCCAAATGAATGCGCCTGTGCCAACTGCGCCATCCATGATCGTACCGCAGGCACCGGGACCGATGAATTTAGCAACACCCGGATTTGCACGGGTAATTCGCGGCGCGCTCCAGGTGACAAATTGGCGTGATCCTCCAGGCACTACCAAAAACGTGCCTGGCTCAATGTTAGGATTTGCCCAGTCCCCCAGGGTATCAGGGTCCAAATTGTTCCCCGCCCAGTTGATGATATCCTCAGGAGTGACGCTGTATCCTTTTGAAACCCCGTTCAAACCCTCTCCAGCTGACCAGCGATGATAGGTGCCGTCCAAGGGCAGAATATTCAATTCCTGCCCTTCGGATAAGGCATTTGGATTATCTGCCAGGATGAAATAATTGCCCCACAAGATCGTTTCTGGTTTGAGACCAAATTGCTCTGCGATGCCAAAAACTGTGTCGTCAGGTTGGACGATGTATGTGGTCACTTCTGTTCTGGGCCGGGTGGGAATTGTGGTGTGCACCTGCGCCAAACGAGGGATACCAACCTGGTACCCCTTTCCGTTGACAGAGAGTGGTGGTAGATCTGGTAATTCATGTGTTGGCGTAGCTGTGGGCAAGATGGCTGCCTGGGCAGCTAGTTGTGGCAGTTCGGGTTCTTGCGAGCGCAGGTAATAGCCTCTCATAATCCAAACTACAAGCAGGGCAAGGGCGATAAACAGCATATGGGTGCCAATCCGTAATACCGGATCAGCGATGCCGAGGCGTGATAAACCACCCAGGATCAAGAAAAGGCGGCTCTCTCGGGAAGATTCTGTCTTAGGCTCTTCCATGGGGGCCGCATCGATATCGTCCTTTTTACTTATCGTAAAGAGCTCCTCGGAAGAATCCTGGAGCTCTTGAGGGAGTTTTTCGTCTTGCATGCAAAATGTCTCCGGACCGCATAATAACACTGCCTATCTTATTCGTCAACTGACCGGACCAGTGGTTAGAGCGAGCTGCAGTTAATAGTTTGATTAAAAATGAGTAAAAAAACCTTATTGTTGACTTTCAAGGCTTTCGATGGCTTCAGTTGCTGCCCTAGCAGGTGTGGATTGTTGTTTTAATATGGCGACAGTTGCCTGGTTAAGAGCGGGGCCGAAGACTGCCATAACTTCATTTGATGGGATCAGCCGGGCAGATTCAACCACCTTGGTCACCAAATTGCGTAAAGCTACATTTGACCATCCTTCGAGCGCAGATGCACGAGGGGGAAGATAACCGGCAGTCTCGCTCCATTCTGTTAGAAAACCGCTATCAGTAAGGAATTCTGCCAGATCAACGCTCACCGCATGGCGTTCGGTTTGGGGGTTGGAAAGTGCCCACACCCAACCACTTGCTAGTGTGAACGGGGTTCCATCTTGCGTGATGATTGGAGCTGCTGCGGTATCCCCGGGGAGCGTGCTCAGGTAGCGGTTGATCCAGGTCACGGTAGTATTGACCTGGTTTTCTGTATAAGCCTGTAAGGATTGTTCGTCATTTGTGAATTGAGTCAACCAGAATGGCATCACCCCTGCCGATTCTGCCTCCTGGAAGAAATTAAGCACATCAGTTAAAGCGGCAATATCCAGGAAGGGCCGTCCATCGGCATCCTGAATTGGTGCGCCCGTAGAAAGGTATTCAGCGAGTGGAAAATAGGCTTCCTCTTCAGCTGCTGGGAAGGCGATGGGCTGCCCTACTTCGAGCGCGGATAACCAGTCCGTTGCTGGCATTTCGATTTCAGAGGGACGGTAGAGAGAAACCAAAGCATTGCCCGCGAAGGGCAATCCAAACGTGCTGGTTTGAAGCTGCCCCAATTCTTGTGCATATGGATACCAATCACTATCGTTGAGAGTGCTGGTTAACCCATCGTATGGAAATAGTAAACCCTTGAGGGCTGCGATCTCCAAACTGGAGCGGGGCAGCAGTATTAGGTCTGGCACTACCATGGGCGCAGCTGCGTTTGCGGAACTCAAAGAGTCGAGCAAACCTCCACTACCGCTGGATGCCTTGACCCGTGTCTCAATACGTATATCCGGTCTTTGAGCAGTATATTGCTCTAATCGCTCTTGAAGCAGATTTCCAGATGGCGTATCGCTGGCAGGATCAAACTGCGGTGGCACCCACAAGCGTAAAATTGTGGGTTCCGGTGCAGATTGTGTGCTCTCTTGCGTTGGTATTAAGCTGTCGGTAGGTGTGGATGGGGGTTCAGGTGTAGAATTTGTTTCTTGAATTGGAGACTGGGCGCAATTCGCCAAGAGGATCACCAGAATAAATAAACCTACCATAATTTTTTTCATAGGTAACCAGACTTTCACGGAATTCAGGTGGCAATCTAATCCAAGTTCACTTTTTGTTTTATGAGTGCGAGCAGCAATTGGACAGCATTTTGAACATCATTGTAGTCAACCATTTCTGAAGGGGCATGAACATAACGGCAGGGGATCGAAATACAACCCGCTGGAACGCCAGCCCGGGTGAGCTGAATGGCGCGCGCATCGGTGGTTCCGGCTTCGAGAACCTCCAGTTGGTATGGGATCTGTGCTTTTTCAGCCGTGTCTACCATCCAGTTGACAATCCGCGGATCCGAGAGCATACCACTATCACGGACTTTCACCGCCGGCCCTGATCCCAGCGAGACATCCATTTTGATCCCCTTGGGTGTGTCACCTGAACGGGTAACATCAACCGCGATACCCACATCAGGGTCGAGCCCATAGGCAGCGGTCGTTGCGCCGCGTAATCCTACTTCCTCTTGTACGCTGAACACGAAGAAAACTTGATTGGGTGTCCTTTTGAGAAGTCGAAGGGTTTCAATGAGCACCGCTACACCAATTCGGTCATCCATGGCTTTGGATACCAGGCGTTCACTATAAGCTGAGAATG
>DATKXE010000098.1:0-2761 GCA_035529195.1 Anaerolineales bacterium | reverse complement strand
ATTGTCTCCCGCGGTCATTTTTGGTTTCTTCTGCTTTATGATGGTCATCCAACTGATCTGGGTTAAGCTCATGGTGCCGGAAACCAAGGGGATTTCCCTGGAAGAGGTCCAGGAAAAACTCGGGATCGCCCGAGAATGACGACAGGTCAACAGCCCCAATGCCTTAGAGAGGTGATCCGGAAAGGGGAGAGTGAAGAAAGAGGACCGTGCATGCCATAGTCATCGAAGTGCTGGCGACGTTACTGAAATTGGCATGAAAAAACTGCTGTTACTGGGATTGAGATCTTGCTTTATGTCAATCGGCAGGCCCTGGAAAAACAGTTGGATGAGCTATTACCAATCGCATGACAAATCTCGATTAACTGAGTTTAAACCTAATAGTGAATATTTCGTAGGTGTTGATTCGGAAGGCTGTGTCTTTGATAACATGGGCATCAAACAGGAGGAGTGTTTTTGCCCTCTGATGATTGGCTCCTTTGGTCTACAACCTGTGGCCCGTGCTGCACGCCAATGCAAGATTTTTGCTGACCTGTACAGCAAGACACGAGGATCTAATAGACATATCACGATTGCCCGGATTTTAGAAGAATTGCTCCCGTCACATCCCATGGTGAAGGAACGGGCCTTTAGAGTCCCGGATTTTTCACACTACTGTGCATGGGTCAATGATCCAAGCAGCCTGCTCAGTAATAGGGGATTACGCGAGGCCGCAAGCACGGCCACCTCTGACGAGGCCAAAGGTCAGCTGGAGCAGGCCTTGGCCTGGAGTCTGCGTGTTGATGACATGGTAGCGGAAATTATTAAGAACATTCCCCCGATTCCGGGTGTTCATGAATGTCTGGAAAGCCTTCAGACAAGGGCTGACATTATGATGTGTTCAAGTACGCCCATGGAGGCTTTGAAACGTGAATGGGGAGAACACGGTCTTGATAGCTATATTCAGTTGATCGCCAGCCAGGAAATGGGCACCAAAGCAGAGCACCTGGATTTGGCTACGCAAGGAAAGTATGAAAAAGATCATGTCTTGATGATCGGGGATGCGCCAGGAGACTACAAAGCTACTCAAAAAGTCGGGGTGTTATTTTATCCGATCATACCAGGTCATGAAGTAGAAAGCTGGATACGCTTGCGTGAACAAGCTATTGAAAAATTCTTCAGCCAAACTTACGCAGGCCCATACCAATACAGTCTTATTAATGAGTTTGATGCCTGCTTGCCTAATGATCCTACCTGGAGTTTGGACTCGATTTGAGGCTAGTCAAATAAGGCAAGCAGATATTCTTATTGGCCAAAGAAAGAAAATCCCAGAAGTCTGTAAAGAGATCGATGTAAGCGAAAATACCTATTATCGCTGGCGGCAGAAATACGGTGGGATGAGCCCCGACATGATCAAGCAGCACCGAGCCCTTCAGAAGGAAAATGTCCGTTTACGAAAGGTCATTACCGACCAGGCATTGGACATAGTTATCCTTAAGGAAGCGACTAAACTGGGAAACTGATCAGCCCAGCTTCCAGGCGAAAGGCCATTGAGCATCTCTGCAGGAAGCTGGGGATCTCACAACGCAGGGCTTGTAAGGCTTTAGGCCAGCACAGGAGTACCCAGAGATATGAGTCCAAACAATTGGGGAAGGATAAGCCGTTGATAAAGGATATACTCAAGTTGTCCCTAAAGCATCCGAGGTACGGCTACCGCAGGATAACGATACTGCTGCGAGAAGATAGCTGGCTTGTAAACTTCAAACGTGTGTATCGTCTATGGTGCCAGGAAGGGCTTAAGGTACCCAAGAAGCAGCACAAAAGGTCTATACGGGCACAAGTGCCAACAGCTGCGACAAGAAAAGGCCGGAGTATTACAACCATGTATGGAGCTATAACTTCTTAACTGAGTGTTAGTGAATTGAGATATGTTGCAGATCGCTGGCGGATGGATTATAATCACTATCGGCCGCACAGTAGCCTGGATTATATGGCTCCGGCGGCGTTCGCAGCGATGTGTCTTGAGCAAGACTCCGGTTCCCTTCGCCTTACTCAAGACAAGGAGAATTATTGTGAATTACTCTCAGAACAACTGGACCAACATAAGGGGGCAGGTCAATCCGTAATCAAAACAGCGTCAAGCATCGTACCATCTTCACGTTTGGCAATCTCCAATGTGTGCTGACCTGCCGACAACGTGAAATGCACAACATTATCGTCCTGCTGGTCGTTGTGAATCTCGTCCCAGTGCCAGGTATCCCCTTCATCCATGGGATTCGTGTTCACCCGACCATCCTCGCGGGTGATCTGAGGGGAAGTGGCATCCGGGATACGAACCCAGAACGAGTTGCCTGGAGAGGTGATAATCCGAGCCATGATCTTATAAACTCCACCGCTCACCGTAAAATTATAGGTGGCAACCCATTCAGCTCCCGGAGGATCGTCACTGTCGTCGCCGTTCCCGTCTTCTGAGCCAATATACCGGCCGCCCGATGCGCCCGTATCATCATAAGTCCGCCAGCTTGCTCCAATAGTGCCGGCTGCTTCCGTCTCGATCTAGATTTCTTCAGAAGGACCCTCAGGAGCCAGCCGATACAGCAGAATATCGTCAATCAACACAGTACCTGCGCCGCCGGATACACCGGTCCTCTCAAAGCCAATACTAAGCTGCGTGACATTGCTCAGATCCACCCCAAAAGCTGCAAGGTCGACATTCCATCGCTTCCACTCTGGTGTGGCTATGTCAGCAGCATCGCCTGGATATGGCACCTTGACGCCGTTAACC
>DATKXE010000097.1:0-4264 GCA_035529195.1 Anaerolineales bacterium | reverse complement strand
TACCACCAAAGCCAAGGTGAAACCGTTTGACTTTGAGGCTGCTGAATCCGTTCCGGAAAGAGATTCTGCATCCGCAATTGGTGCGGCTAATTGCTCTTCCCCATTTTCATTAACGGGCTCTTCCTTGCTCACCACTGGTGACTCAATTGGCTCCGGGAGGTAACCTGCCAGGGGAGGGTAGCGCGGATAATCCAAGCCCCCGCTGGCCAGGTGCGTTTCGATCAAGCCAGGCAGTTCCCTGGGAATTTGGTCTGAACCAGACAGTACGCTCTCACCAACGAGCATGAACGGCACGCCGACATTGTTTTGAGGGATACCCAGGATGGAAGCTGTCTCGTATAAGTGGTCCACATCTTCCTGGGTGACCAGCTCGACCAATTGGATTTCGAATTGCTCGCCATACTGCTCCTGCAGGGGGGGCAATACTTCATTGATCACATACTCGCAATGACCGCAGGTGCTCAACCAAAACATGACCACCCGAACCACGGGTTGTTCTTGTGATTCCAGACTTGTTCCAGCCTGGGCCTTTTGTACCCAGGGGATGAGTAAACCTAATAAGATTAGAAGGACGAGAAGGTGCTTACCTTTTCTCATATATTCAACAATATTCAGGTTATCTATCAGTCAGCGGGTGCCTGCAGAGGCACCTCGAAATAACGTTTACGCAGTGCGAAAGCCACGTTTACCAATCCGATCATTACCGGGACTTCGATCAAGGGTCCGATCACAGCCGCAAAGGCTACTCCCGAGCCGATACCGAATACCGCTACGGATACTGCAATCGCCAACTCGAAGTTGTTGCTGGCAGCGGTGAAGGCAATACTGGTAGTTTTACCATAATCGGCCTTAATTTTATACCCCATCCAAAAACTTACCAGGAACATGACCACAAAATAGATCAATAATGGAATCGCAATGCGCACCACATCCAGCGGTATTTGAACAATCAGGTTGCCTTTGAGGCTGAACATGACCACGATCGTAAAGAGCAGTGCGATCAAAGTTATGGGGCTGATGCGCGGAATGAATACATGTTCGTACCACTCCTTACCCTTTTTGCGCACCAGGATCAAACGGGTTAGAAATCCAGCGATCATTGGGATGCCCAGGTAGATAAACACGCTCCGGGCGATTTCACCAATAGTGATATTGACCACGCTGCCCTGCAGACCTAAGAGTGGGGGCAACTTGGTGATGAAGACCCAGGCGAAAAGGCTGTAGAAGAACACCTGGAACAGGCTGTTGAATGCGACCAATCCAGCCGCGTATTCCGCATCACCCTTGGCCAGGTCGTTCCATACGATCACCATGGCGATGCAGCGCGCTAATCCAATCATGATCAAACCAGCCATGTATTCTGGATAGCTGGGCAGGAAAATCACCGCCAGGGCGAACATCAGCAGCGGCCCGATCACCCAATTCAGGAAAAGTGAGGTTCCTAATATGCGCCAATTGCGGAAGACATCGCCCAGCTCTTCGTAGTGTACTTTTGCCAGCGGAGGGTACATCATTAAGATCAAACCAATGGCAATGGGAATATTGGTTGTGCCTACCGAAACGGAGCTGTTAAAGCGCTCTACAGCCGCCGGCAAGAAGTACCCGATGCCAACCCCAACCGCCATTGCCAGGAAGATCCACAAGGTCAGGTAGCGATCGAGGGTGGATAAGCGTCGGGTAATTCCGTTAGATTGGGAATCCTGGTTTCCAGCCATTTCTGCCATGGAATTTTTTCTCCTCACGATGAAGTAACGAATAACAAATTTTTCATCCCTGTGCGTTTACCAGCCAGGTGGTAATTTCGGTTTGGGTGGGAACCCGCCCTGAGCAGACCACATCACCATTGATCACCAGACCGGGGGTTGAGATGATCGGGTAGGTCATGATCTCGCCATAATCGGTAATCTTACTGAACTCGGCCTGAAATCCCATTTCGGCAACTGCCTTGCGGGTGATTTGTTCGACCTTGCTGCAGTTGGCACAGCCTGGACCTAAGATTTTGATCTTTAACATGAACGCCTCCATGATTGTTCTTGGATAGTGAGATGATTCCTTGGATGCTGTTGATCTGGCAGCCAGCTAAATTACCGCCAGGGTTAATCCGAATATATAGCCTGCCAGCGTGCTGAAAACGATCACCAGACTCACATAGGCATATGTTTTCCGGCGACCGAGAATTTTACCTGTGACCAAGATGCTCTGAATTGATAAGGCTGGATCGGCAAGCAGGTAGGCAAGCAGCGGACCGCGATTCATTCCCAGGTCGAGGAACATGCGCGCGATGGGCACCTCCACCAAGGTGGGGAAATACATGAACACACCGAAAAGCACAGCGATCAGATTTGACCAAATGGTGTTTTGCCCGGTCAGGCTCTCGATCCAGCTCTCAGGGATAATGGCTTTGAATACTCCTGCCAGGAATACACCCATCACGAGCAGCGGGAAGATCTGCTTGACGAATTTCCAAGTTTCCCACAACCAACCAGCCAGTTCGTCGTGAGTGAAGCTGAAAGCTACCACACCCCCAATCGCAGCAAGTAATATTACCTCGCCAATAAAGCGGCCTGTGATGCCAATCAGCAGGCTGCCTTCCTGGACTGCGGGCGCGGCCAGCAGCAGTGTCATGCCTGCCAGGATGATGGCAGCATAAGTCCAGCGATTGAAACGTTCTAACACACCCTCCAGACCAAGATAAGCTATTGGTGCCAGCAGCACCAGCAAAAAGATCAGCAGTGCACCCTGGGGCGTTAGCTGCAGGGTGTCCAGGGTGGTGATTAGATTAACGGGTATCTCAACCGGCAGGTGGATGCTGATCCAAACAGCGGTCAATAAGCTGGTTTGGAGTGTTCCCACGATCAGCACGGCAACCAGCAGGATGAAAACCACCCAAATGGCGGGTTTAACGACCGCTTTCTGATCGAAAAGACCGCTATCGGCGAGTTCAGCCATGCGCCTGGCCTCATCTTCCTGGAACACCCGAGCCATGATTAAGCCGATCAGGATGCCGAAGGTGATCGATAGGATGATGCGTGCGATGGCGATATCCATGCCGATCGCGGCGCCAGTGTAGGCTATCGCCAGGATGTTTACCGCGGGTCCGACGAAGAGGAAAGTGATCGCCACGCCTAACCCCGCGCCCCGTTTCCAGATGCTGGCGAATAGGGGCAGGATGGTGCACGAACATACTGCCAGGACAAAACCACCGATCGCGGCGGCCGGGTAGCTGATCCAGCGCGACGCTCTTGGACCCAGATAGCGGGTGATGACCTCTTTGGGGATCATGGCGCTGACATATCCTGCGATTACGAAGGCAGGCACCAGGCAGAGCAAGACGTGTGCTGCCAGGTAATCCAGCAAGCTGGTCCAACCGGCCCAAAATAGCGTACTTAGATAGATGGGAATGCTCTCAATCATGCCGCTTATCCTCCTGGTTCAAGCTTTGAGGCTTCCCAATCTGAATTTTTTCACCCGGCGAGCTATCTGGTTTCCCGATCTCACATTTTGGGCAGGGGCAATCCTCTAAGAGATTATCCGGTCCGGCGATGCGGATTGCTCCACCTGCCTGGCTGCTGATCACCCCAGCATCTTGAATCAGGTTCAGCACATGTGGATTCTTGACCTGGTAATAGATATTTCGTCCCTCCCGCCTGCTCTTGACGATTCCTGCTTCGCGCAAAGCCATCAGCTGCTGGGAAATATAAGCCTGGCGCTGTCCAATAGCTGCTTCCAAATGGCAAACGCAGGCTTCTCCAGTACCAATCGCCAGCAGGATCTCTAACCTGGCCGGCTGGCTGATGGCACGTAAGAAAGCTGCTATATCAAGGGAGGTAGTGGTGTTCATATTCAGAAACCTGAATATATTTTATTTGATTCGCTCATTAAATCACAATGACATTTGTCACCAATTAAATGGTCGAATATCCATTTGGAAAAGATGGCGTTTTGCCAACCCTGGCCCCCAAAATCTACATTAAATTGTCGTTTTAGATGAGATCAATCAGGACCTTGGTCTGCATCTGTCGATTGTAATTATGGTTTTCCCGGGTACTAAAATCCCCCAGATAATCCAATTACGGTTCCTTGTATGAAGAGGATAATATTCAGGTGTCCCACACCTGAGGTGTGTCCGGCTTCTATTAACTTCCCCCCCCCGGTTATTTTGATATTCAAATTCCAGAAAATTCACAGCGCATTCAGTCAAGGATGATCCTTCTTTAGTGATTAAAGTGGGGAGCAGTTTACAGGATTCTGCTGTCACCAAGCC
>DATKXE010000096.1:0-3082 GCA_035529195.1 Anaerolineales bacterium | reverse complement strand
CAGGGATAGCAGCAACGATCCCCAATATATCCTGGACAGAATCACGAAAGCCAAGCCCATCGCGTTCACCGTTGTAAACCAGGCTGGCGGCTCGAGACCAGGCGAAGGTGACCAGACAGTTATATAAACCCCATACATTGACCGTATGATTCAAATCTTCGTCCGGAGTTTCGACAACCAAACTATCCAGTTTTGTATGCCAATGAGATTTTAATTTCTTCAGTTCGACATCGGCTCGCTCCAAAGATCCGAATTCAGTAATTATCCGCTTCCCCATAGTCCGAGCATCACCGATACCGAGCATTACTAAGAATTCGCGCGACTCGCCCGGCTGGAGGGAAAGGCTTGCTGCCAAGCTGCCGCAGGCATTATCTCCGTATGCGTTGCTATTGGAACTCTGACCCTCTTCGACGACCAGCGGATTATGGTAACCCCTATACGGACCCAAGAAAGCTTCCCGGCTGGTGTCATACCCATCTATCGAGGCACCTATCAATCCCATCCAGGTATGTCGAGCGATGTCATGAATGAAGAATCCGTCTGAATCTGGTGTCAAATTATCCTGGATAGCCACCCGCAGCAACCCATCACCCGTTAACTCACCGCGCACTATAAAGAGTGAGTATTGCAGGTTGACCCGGTCCTGGTACGTATCCCATTGGTTGGTGAACTCGCAAAAAGAGAAAACCGAGAGATCTCGCTGCCGCTCGCTCTGGTTGGTGACCTTCAAACGCCAGTACTCGAAAGCTTGCTCCAGGGGAACAAAGTATGTCGCTTCGGTGGAGATTTCTGAATATTGGGATTCGATAACCGTATAAGCAGTGCCATGCCGGCAGGTGGATTGGAACTTGTCTAGGGGTTTGCCGACAGGCTGCCAGGATGCAGACCAATAATCGCCATTATCTCTATCACGTAAATAGAAGTAGCGGCCTGGTTGGTCCATGGGAACACTATTGAAGCGCAGACGGAGAAAACGTCCCCGCGCACCCGATTGGTAGAAACCGTAGCCACCGGCATTATTCGTGATAATCGCCCCATACTCTGTTGAACCCAGATAATTGCTCCACGATAACGGGGTATCGGGCTTGGTGATCACATATTCTTTTGCTCCGTCATCAAAATAACCGTATTTCATGTCACTTGACCACTGCTATACATACAATTCTATTCAGAGACTTCATTGGCTTTGATCACACCGCGGTACCACTTCGCACTGCTCTTCAGAATTCGGTCCTGGGTTTCAAAATCCACGTAGATCAATCCAAAGCGCTTGGTGTAGCCAAAACCCCACTCAAAATTGTCCATGAGCGACCAGGCGAAATAACCCTTAACGGGAACCCCCATTGCGATCGCCTTTGAAACTGATTTCAGATGACCCCGGTAATAAGCAATTCGCAAGGGATCAACTACCTGACCATTCTCATTTACCGCATCAGGATAAGCTGCCCCATTCTCGGTGATGTAGAGCTCCGGAAAATTGTAATCGAAATGGATGCGGCCCAGGATTTCAAACAATCCTTGTGGGTATACCTCCCAGCCCATCTCGGTTGGGTTCGGGTTGGCAAAAACGATCTGGGGTTCATTCTCTGCTTCGGGTATAACCTCGGAGCGGACGACCCGGCGTGTGTAGTAGTTTACACCCAGGTAATCTATCGGAACTGCGATGGTATCAAGATCATCCTCCTGGATAAACTCCACCGGTCTATTGAAGTGTTGGATGATATCAAGAGGATACCCGCGTGCAGCCAACGGATCCAGATACCAGCGATTGACAATACCATCCTCAATCCTGGCGGCAGCTCTATCTGCATAGCTGTTTGAAGCCGGTACCATGCCATTTAAGTTCAACACGATACCAACACGAGCATCGGGAACATTGTCCCGGATAACGGGAACTGACCATCCATGTGCCAATAAGAGATGATGAGCCGCCGCCAGCATCTCATCCACATCTTCATGTCCCGGTGCATGCCGCCCCTCCATGTACCCCACCCAGGCGCTGACAAATGGTTCGTTGAGCGTCATCCAATTCTTTACCCGGTCGCCCAACGCCCTTGAAGCCAGGTCGGCATATTCAATAAAAGCTTGTGCAGTGCTGCGTGCTGGCCAGCCTCCCTGATCCTGCAGTGCTTGTGGGAGGTCCCAATGATACAGCGTAGCGTAAGGTTCAATCTCATTTTCCAATAGATTGTCTACCAATTGGCTGTAAAAATCGATTCCGGATTGGTTGACAGCCCCGCGCCCCTCAGGTAGAAGCCGCGCCCAGGATATAGAGAATCGGTAAGCCTGCAATCCCATAGATTTAATTAACTGGATATCTTCACGCCAACGATGGAAATGATCACAGGCGATATTACCGGTATCGCCATTTTCAATTTTACCTGGGGTGTGGCTAAAGCGATCCCAGATATTCTCTCCCTTACCATCTTCATCCCAAGCACCTTCGATCTGATATGCTGCAGTAGCTGCCCCCCACACGAAATCTGTCGGAAAACTATTCAACTTCTGATCCATTATTTCACCTCTTGGTTATCCGCTATGGATTTTGTTTGAAATTCCAAGTAAAAATCAGATTTAACAAGCGCCAAGCAATATTTTTTATAACGATTGCTCACACTTCATGGGGTTTGTTTACGATTTATGCTTCACCGATTTGAGCTGCAACCTGAACCACAGTTGTTCCGGTAGGTGGGATTGGAATCTTTGTTCCACCAACAGGTTTTCCATCCACCTTTAATTGAACTTGGTTTCCAGGTCCCTGACGGGTAATTTTTATCTCATAGCGGACATCCCGGTAGTTGCGAACTGCATCAAACTCATCCCAGTCAGATGGAATCACTGGTTCGACCTGCAAGCCTTCGAAAGTCGGCCGGATGCCCAAGATCCACTGCGTGATGGCGACGTAATTCCAGGCCGCGGTGCCGGTGAGCCAGGAATTCTTTGCTTCACCGCACGATGGAGCGTCTCGTCCAGCGATCATTTGTGCGTAGACATAAGGTTCGCATCTATGCACCTCACTGATCTCTTCTCGTGCTGAAGGATTAATTCTAAGGTAATAATCATGAGCTGCATCACCGCGACC
>DATKXE010000095.1:0-4117 GCA_035529195.1 Anaerolineales bacterium | reverse complement strand
CATCCCAATCGTCATATGCGGGTGGGATCTGATCTGCCTGGAAAGCCCGAAACCGTTCGCACATAATCCCTTTCCAGGCTGCGATATGAATGATTTCGTCTTTTATTGACCATTCCTGAGATGTGCCGCTTAATGCGCGTTCCTCATCAGTGATTTCATAGATAAAAGACATTTCAACCTGATGCGCTCTGGCAATTAACGTTAGGAGCTGTTTCTTTTTGTCCACAAGAGTATTCCCTTAGATCAAGAATGAGATGTGAAATGAGTTATTTGGCATTCACGAGGATGTATTTCCAGTTGACAGTTGCCCACCTACAGGCAGTATGTCCACCAGGTCAGGTGCAATTTTTGATTAATAATAATCCCGACTTCTATTCCGTGATTTTTTGGGGGCTGCTCACACATCTTACCGAATTATATACTTAATGTCCACTTTTCCCTTATCAAAGAAATAATGGCAATCAGCGAGCGAGGATGCTCCCGATTTTACCTGTTCGCTCATCTATGCGCGCCGCCGATTCACTCAGCAGGTCGCGGTAGTCTTTCCCTGTTCCGATCAGCGCTCCTTCCACCTGCGCTAGTGCTGTATAAATCAGCCGCAGTAATCGCCGGGATTCGTTTGGCACATACCCGATCGCTTGGATCGTTTTCTCTATTTGGATGGTGTGCTGGCGCATATGTGAATCGAAACGATGAAGCCGGAATCTCAAACTATAAAACTCCTGCTCCCAAAATTTGGAGGCTTTCTCTATCTCAGATGCATCTATCAAAGAAAACTCTGTCAGTATTCGCGCGTGCAGATCGCGGTGGAAGGACTGTAAACCAGGCAAGGGCTCTTCCATCTTTGCGTCAAGTTCTCTTGCCTCCATTCCGATGATGCCCAACCAGGTTTCATCATCGATATCAACCAGAGGGTCTTCTCCCTGGTGATATCGATCAAGCGCGAACTTTATGGCCACGTAGAACCCCATATCAGCTCCTACAATATGCGCCAAAACCCTGCGCACCGACCACTCTCCCTCCGCAGGAGGCAATTCAAAGTATCGGCTTTCCAGGCCTAGCAACACAGCCTGCAGATCCATATATGCAGAATGATATTGGGCGAGAATGCTCTGGGCTTCGGAAAACGGCATCCCTGATTCAGCCCGTGAGCGACTTATTTTAATGGATAGCTGGCGAAGGTTTTCGTAAGTGCGGAAATAGGCAAAACGAACACCTTCGGATTCATACGAACCCCAAACCCAATCCCTTTCCAAATCAGCATCGGGGAGATTCTGGACAAGTTCGGAAAGGCGATAAATCGATCTTGATACAGGATTGATCATCTTTTCTTTTCTCCTGTCTGGATATATTGGATATTTTGTCTTAATTTCAAGCCCCTATTGACAAAGTAAACCACTGCACCCCTTCTCCGCAACCTGGACCCCTCAGCTGGTTTGTTATTTCGCATAAGATCCAGGGTCATCAGCTTTTCTATCCTTCACCATTTTCTCAAAACTGTAGATATCGTGCGAACTGAACATATTGATTTCATCAGCGTGGTCCTGGATTAATGCGCGCAGATTGGGTACATGCGGTCCTATCAACCTGCGGGAAACCCAGCCAGGAATAATATTTAGAGGCTGCTGGTCTGCCGGATTATCCTGAGGATCCACTTCCTTGTGGAATGGTGAAGCAGCATCACCACAGTTGAATAGCCACCCTTGTTCGCTGGCTATCGCTACACCACAATGACCGCGCGTATGACCAGGAAGGGGGATCAGGTAAATACTGGGCGAATTTCCCGCCAGAATTCTCAAGCTAGGGAATCCAAACCACTCTCCATCGACCCGATCATGCAGAACCCAATTTGGGATATGTGCCCAATGGGCAGAGTCACAACCTCGCTCAACGAGTCCCCTTGGGGACATAGCAGATTCGAATTCCCTTTTGAAAACATGGATTTTCGCCTGCGGAAAATCGCGCATGCCTCCTGCGTGATCTAGATGAAGGTGTGTAAATACGATATGTTTGACATCCTGTTGTGAATACCCCAATGCTCGAATTTGATGTAACGCGGTTTCCTCAACATCGCAGGGTACGCCCATCAACCATAAAAATCCAGACATCATGTGGCTCGGTTTCAAGTAATCCTGAACCCCAAAACCCGTATCCACCAACACCAGACCATCATCCGTCTCAACCAGCAAACAATAGACTATGCTTTGCAGGTGTGGATAGCGGGGAGATAATGACCCGCAATTCAAATGGTGGATTTTCATAAACATTCACTCACTTTAGCTGCAAATATAACGAATCCACTTCCACGAAATGGCATATAGATCAAACCGGGTTGGCTCCACGCTGGGAAATCCCAAACAGGTTCCCATCTGGATCGTAGAGCGCGGCGAGAACCGCACCCCAGGGTTTTTTGGTCGGTGGATAGCTGACCTTTGCGCCAGACTCTGCGAAGCGTTTGAAGGTTGCTTCAATATCATCAACTTCAAACCAGAGAGAAACAACACCAGAAGGCGCAGGTGCACCCTCTACCTGGTCAAATCCGAAATACAGGTTGGGGAGCGGAAATCCCAAGTGGTCAGCGCCTGTTGCTGCAGATTCCCCCAATTTCAAGCCGTGCGCATAAAAATCTGCCATGGTTTTCAATTGACCTGTTTGGATGATCACGGTTTGCAAAATCGCGTCCGTGCTGTTAATTGGTTTTTTCATTCTTGGGCTCCTAACCAGCTTACTATACAGAGAATTTCTTGAATAGTACCCCACTTTTTGTATTCTTGTGGATTAGCTGCCAGCGAACAACTGCATGCGGTTCATTATCCAGGATCTGGTTAGCAAGATGGTCAATTTCTACTTTCATTCGTTGGTTATCCCAAGATTCGATTGCGGGTGATTATTCAACGCGAGCCAAGGATTTATTGTCCTTCAGTTTTGATAAGCTTCCGCCCTGGTTACTACCCAAAACGATTTGTCATTAGTATCATACCGGGAAGGTATCATTAACCAAAAGGGACACGGCAGATCGATTGTCATTTGGTCCAAGAGACCGGTTCAGAGCTCTGATCGCCGTGTCCATCACAGAAACAGCCCGAACAGTTGTTAGGTCATCAAAGACCGTATTTATGCTAGTGCGGGCGCCTGTATTATACCCGGAGGATACAATGACCACCGCAAAAGAAGAGATCTTCATTGGCATCGACATCAGTAAAACCCAAATGGATGTTGCGATTTGGGACAAAGAAGAGACCTGGGAATTCGTAAATGAGGCAGCAGGCTGGCAAGAGTTGGTTGAGATAGCAAAAGAGCTCAACCCCAGTTTGATGGTGGTTGAAGCCAGTGGAGGGATAGAACAACCGATCGTGGCGGAGTTATATTTGGAGAAACTGCCTATTGCAATCGTCAACCCCACTCGTGTGCGCAACTTTGCTCGTTCGACTGGCCAATTAGCTAAGACCGATAAACTTGATGCCAGGCTCATTGCCCATTTCGCCCAGGCTGTACGTCCCAAGGTACGCCCCTTGCGGACAGCAGAACAGGAACATCTGAACGCCTTGGTTACCCGTCGTAGGCAAGTTGTCCAGATACTCACTGCGGAGAAGAACCGCCGGTCCACTTCACATAGCACCCTCCGCAAAAGGCTCCAGCAGCACATTGAGTGGCTGAATGCTGAACTGGAGGCTTTAGATGAGGATATTGAACAATACATTCAAGAAAGCCCTTCATGGCGGAAGAAAGCAGCGCTACTACGTAGTGTTCCAGGCGTGGGACCGGTTACCGCCTCCACCTTGCTAGCTGAACTGCCTGAACTAGGTACTCGCAATCGCCAGCAGATCGCAGCTCTGGTGGGGGTCGCTCCCTTAAACAAGGATAGCGGTAAGATGCGTGGCAAACGGCGTGTGTTTGGTGGCAGGGCACCGGTTCGCAGGGCATTATACATGGCTGCTCTGGTTGCTACACGAGTTAATCCGGTTATCCGCTCTTTTTTTGAGCATCTCTTAGCTCAAGGTAAAGAAAAGAAAGTCGCGTTAACTGCCTGCATGCGTAAACTTCTGGTTATTCTAAATTCCATGATCCGTAACCAACAAACCTGGAGTCCTTATCGCATATAACCTGATTTTGACCT
>DATKXE010000094.1:0-10281 GCA_035529195.1 Anaerolineales bacterium | reverse complement strand
AGAGCCACAAGATGCGCTCGTCACGGTTGACGAAGGTTTTCTCAAGGCACTGGCCTCGGGGACTCCCACTCCTGGTGGTGGTTCTGCTTCAGCTTATGCGGCCAGCATGGCAGCCTCATTGGTATTGATGGTGGTGCGCTTGACGATTGGAAAGAAGAAGTATGTTGAAGTAGAAGATGAAATGCGGTCGATTGAGCAGCAAGCAGTTCGTTTAGCCCAAGAACTCACCCAGGCCGTTGCCGAAGACTCTTCCGCCTTCCAGGCTGTTATGGAAGCCATTCGCATGCCGAAAGAGACCCAGGGTGAAAAAACCACACGTTCGCACACCATTCAGACCGCTACACTTTATGCTGCCCAGGTACCCTTGGAAGTGGCGCGCAAATCGCTTGAGCTTTTAGAAATCACCCAGAAGCTGGTCCTGCATGGGAATTTGAACGCCATCAGTGATGCCGGGTCCGCTGCGGCACTGGCGGGTGCCGCGCTTAGCGGAGCTGGTCTTAATGTACGCATCAATGCCCCTGGTTTAGATGACCGGGGTACAGCAGCTGGTTTGCTCGAAGAGATCGGTGAGATTGAAATTCGTGGTGCAGATTTACAAGAACAGATTCGGGTGCAGCTATTCCAAAGAGGAGGCTTCTCTTCAGAATGACTCGCACCTCCAGGGTGCAGGTATCGCTCATCCTGACCCTGATCACAATCATCCCGCTGCTCAATGCCTGCAGCGACATCCAGCTCCCAGGTGAAGACGATCAACTTACACCTGGGACGATCACACTCACACCTTTCCAGCCAATCCCTGAAACACAAACGATCAGTCCCCAGACCGGGAGTACTGCAACTGCCGCACCCGCGTTTCCACAATCTTCATCTACACCAACCTCAACACCGGTTCACGAAAATCCATCTCAATCCATCTGGATCGCTCCTTATTTGCCTGCAGATCTGAGATCCCAACTCACCTTGCCTGGAGATGTTATTCCTGTTCAGGAGGCCGAATCGGTCATGGTGCGTTTAGCGGTCAGCGATCAGGAACCGGTTGCACACTGGATTTATGCCCTGGTTGCTCCTTTCCCCACCGTAACGGATCAAGTCTCGGTTCGTGATATCAAACAATCCTGGAATGGGAATCCATCGGGTCCCTTTGCCGGGCAGCCGCTTTTGATGGACGAGAACACTTTTGGGGTGCTGTCTGCCTGGTGGGGAGAACCTGCTCCAACTGCAGCTCAGATTGTTCCAGCTGAAGAATTGATTGATCTCGCCTGGGACCAGCGCCCATCTTGGGCTATCGTCCCCTTTGAATCTCTCGAACCAGGTTGGAAAGTCCTGGGGATCGAAAACCAATCACCACTGAGACAGGATTTCAATCCAAACGATTATGCCTTGACGGTACCATTTTCCTTCCAGGGAGAAGCACGGCTCATTGAACAATTACGGGCAAACACCAGCCTGCCCACATCCAACCGTGACCCAAATTTATTAACTACCGTCGCTGTAACCGGGGTGACCGCATTAGTGCGCGCGACTGCATTTTCCATGCACCGCAGTGGCATCACCTACCCAGCGCGTGACATCGGAGAACTTCTGCGCAGCGCGGATATTACCCACATCAGCAATGAAATCCCATTTACTCCAGATTGCCCATTCCCCAATCCAGTCCAGGAGGGTCTCCGTTTCTGCAGCCGCCCCGAATATATTGAATTGCTGGAAGAGGTTGGCACTGACATTGTTGAATTAACCGGCGATCACTTTGGGGATTGGGGACCAGAAGCCATGCGCTATACATTGGAGATGTATGAAGAACGGGATTGGCTTTATTATGGTGGTGGCTATGATCGCAAGGACGCCCGAAAAGCGCGCTTAATTGAGCATAATGGAAATCGGATCGCATTCATCGGGTGCAATGGCAAAGGTGGCGGTTACGCTACTGCCAGTGAAGACCAGCCTGGTGCAGTTGCCTGTGATTTTGACTGGATGCAGGCAGAGATCGCTCAATTGGTCGCTGAAGGTTATCAGGTGATCGCTACTTTTCAGCATTTCGAGTATTACACCTACTACCCGCAGCCTGACCAGGTCAGAGATTTCCGCTCCTTAGCCCAGGCTGGTGCAGCTGTGGTAAGCGGCAGCCAGGCTCATCAACCCCAGGGTATGGAATTTTATAAAAATGCCTTCATCCATTATGGTTTGGGAAACCTTTTCTTCGACCAATACCATTTCTGCACGGATTACGCCTGCGATGATGGATTTATCGATAGACATGTTTTTTATGATGGCGAATACATTGGAAACGAATTGCTTACCATTATTTTTGAGGATTATGCCCGACCTCGTCTGATGACACCAGATGAACGGGCTGCACTGCTCAATAAGATTTTTTCAGCCAGCAATTGGAATTAAATTCAATTAATACGATAGGAGGTTATTATGGGACTTAAACCCGATCATTGGATCCGTAAAATGGCAACAGAAGAGGGCATGATCGAACCATTCGCAGATAACCAGGTTCGTGATGGCGTGATCTCATATGGTGTATCGTCATACGGCTATGATATCCGTGTTGCTAACGAGTTTAAAATATTTACCAACGTATTTTCAGCTGTGGTTGATCCGAAGCACTTCGATCCAAATTCCATGGTCGATTTCAAGGGAGAGATTTGCGTTATCCCTCCCAACTCATTTGCTTTGGCCCGCACCGTTGAATATTTCCGTATCCCGCGTGAAGTGCTTACCATTTGTTTGGGGAAATCTACCTATGCCCGCTGCGGCATCATCGTTAACGTCACTCCCTTCGAACCAGAATGGGAAGGTTACGTCACCTTGGAGATCTCCAATACCACACCCCTACCGGCGCGCATTTATGCCAATGAAGGTATCGCTCAGGTGTTGTTCTTCCAAGCCGACGAGGTATGCGATGTCTCCTATGCTGATAAGAAAGGCAAGTACCAGAAGCAAGAAGCCATCGTCCTTCCAAAAATATGAAACCATCCCCACCTTTTGCCAGCCGCCTTGATAACCTAAAGCCTGAAGGGGCCTATGCAGTAATGGCCGAGGCACAAACCTTGGAAGCTGATGGTAGGCATATCATCCATCTGGAGATCGGCCAACCGGATACTGAGACCTTTCCTCATATCAGTCAAGCCGGGATCGATGCCATCCAGGCTGGATACACTCGCTATAATCCCCCTTCCGGATTAACAGAGCTGCGCCAGGTGATCGCCGATTCTGCGGGTAAGCAGCGCAATTTGCAAATTAACCCCAACCAGGTTGTAGTCGGTCCAGGAGCAAAACCGGGCTTGTTTTTTCCAACGCTGGCCCTGGTCGAACCAGGCGATGAAGTCATTTACCCAGATCCAGGTTTTCCAACCTATCAGGCCATGATTGAGGTCGCAGGTGGGATTCCTGTACCAGTACCCCTGCTCGAGGATAACAATTTCTCCTTCAACCTGGAGGCATTTGATAACCTGGTAAACGATCGTACCAGGTTGATCATTCTCAACTCCCCCAGCAATCCCACCGGCGGCGTGATACCCCTGGTAGATCTTGAGCACATTGCCCGAGCAGCAAAGGATCACAGCATTTGGATCATCTCGGATGAGATCTACACGCGTCTGGATTACGAGCAAAAAGGGGTGCCCAGCATAGCAGCTCTGCCAGGAATGCTAGACCAGACCATTATCGTGGATGGATTTTCAAAAACTTATGCCATGACCGGCTGGCGTCTTGGCTATAGCATCATGCCGGAAGCCCTTGCTGAGCGCATCGGCTTGCTCCTGACTCATTCGATAGGTTGTACTGCGACATTCACGCAAATCGCGGGTGCCCACGCGCTATCTTCTAGCCAGGAACTGGTTTCAGAAATGGTTGCGGATTATAAACAACGCCGGGACCGGTTGGTATCTGGCCTCAATGCAATTTCTGGCGTCACCTGCCAGATCCCTCAGGGCGCTATTTATGCATTTCCTAATGTCAGTGCTTTCGATATGCCGGTGCGGCAGCTGGCGAGTCGTTTATTATATGAAGCCGGTGTCGCAGTCCTACCAGGAACTGATTTTGGGGAATATGGCGAGGGTTACCTCAGAATGTGTTTCGCCACCTCTCGGGAAGACATCGACACAGCATTGGAACGAATTTCAGGGTTCCTGACTGCAAAGATTTAATCACCTGGGGCTCCCCCAATAGTGATAAACGGTTTGATCTTCTCAAACACAACCGGCCCGATCCCCGACACGGCTTGAATATCATCAATTACCTTGTATGGTCCGTGTTCCAGGCGGAATTGGATGATGGCATTCGCTATCACCGGACCAATCCCGGACAATGTCTCTAACTCAACCTGGGATGCGGTATTGATATTGATCAGATTACCGGGATGATCCGGCACCTGTGCTTGATTGGTTATACCAGGTATGTGTTCACTGCTCGGATCAACCTGCACCGCAGGTACCCAAATCTGCATTCCATCGTTTACCAGCATAGCAAGATTTATTAAACTTGAATCTGCAGTATCTGCCAGACCCCCAGCTTTCTCAATAGCATCTTTAACTCGTGAACCACTCTGCAGGGAAAGAACTCCTGGTTCATTAACCGCACCTGCAACATGTACAATCATGGGTGCTGGAGTTGGAGGCGGAATTAATTGAACAGGCTCACCCCACGGTTGGCTGGTTGCAAGCAGCAGTAACCCAACCCCCAAAAATCCACAAACAACCCCGAATGCTATCCCCCTTAAATTTTTCATCGCCTTATTTTAGATTAGACATAATATGAAACGAAAGCAGTTCCCAGACTGGCGCAACAATACTAATTTATCCAAAGCTAAATATGCGCATCGGATATCAAACTTAATCCCAAGCGCTGCTTTTCAGCATCTACATGCAATACTCTAACCTGTACTTGCTGACCCTCGGCGACAATATCACTCGGTTTGATCATGTCATCCTCGATGCTCATCTCAGAGACATGTATCAAACCATCCAGACCTTCCTCTAACCGGGCAAATGCCCCAAAAGGCATTACACTCGTGATCACAGCATCAAACTCTTGACCTGGGTGATAGCGTTCATCAGCAGTCTCCCAGGGATTGGAGTCCAGGCGTTTCAGTGAGAGTGCTACCCGCTGTCGATCTTGATCTATGCTGATCACATAAACCAGGACTTCTTCTCCGACTTTCACCACCTCAGCTGGATGACGAACACGTCCCCACGACAGCTCTGAAACGTGGATCAATCCTTCCAATCCACCCAAATCTACGAACACCCCGAAATCAGTAATATTCGTAACCGTGCCGCTAATCCTTTCCGAAGGCAGCAAATTCTCGAGCAATTGCATCCGCCTGCCAGGTCCAAACAGTGCTGCTCGTTCGGAAAGCACCACCCGTCCCCTCGCTGGATCACATTCGATCACCTTGAGCGTTATTTCAGATGCCAGATATTGGTTTAGCAGCTGCTCGCGCTCTTCTGCCATCTTACCTCCCAGATCACATTCGATTTTCACCAGGTGTGAAATTGGGACAAATCCCTGCAGATTACCACCTTCTACGAGCAACCCCCCGCGGTTATAATCCACCACTTCGAGGGTAATAGTCTCATCTGAATCATAGATTTTACGGGCTTGCTCCCAATCGACTTTTGCCTGTTGTGGACCGCTACCCGATTCAGGTGTTGGTGCCTCATCAGAGCATGCACCTGTTTTTTCATCTTCCGCCAATACCGCTGCCCACCAAGATTCATCTAATGGTTGCGGACCCCCATCCAATTCTTCTGAATACAATTTGTTTACCATTAATCGTTACCTCTGTGATAGATAGTGCCTCTTGGTACCCTCCATTACGATGGAACATCTACTTCTTTACTCTTTTCAGATCTTTCCTCCTTTCTAACTTCTTGCTCCATGTCAATGATCGCGCTTGCTACCTCTTCAATCGCAACCCGCTGTTTGCGGTACAAATCCGCTTCTGACATGGCCAAACGCATCGCGATATCTCGGACTTTCCGGCCCTCCAAGAATTTCAAGTCCAATATATTATATAGTATCCATTCCCCAGTGAAACGCCGGTCTCCTCCCGGACGCACTTTACTAATACCTTCGAGCAAGATAGAACGCAGAGCATTGGTTGGGTTTCCGTCATGCTGACCAACAGCCTGTTGAACGACCTCCAAATTGATGAGTGGGCTTTGGGAAAGCTTTGGACCTCCCCAATAATGGCTCAAAGCATCCTTAACCCATTTGGACATATCACGATCATCCAGCGAGATATCGGAGGAGGTCAGAATTTCTGTGCCATCATAGCGCGCGGCTGCACGCAGTCTCTGAAACAACTCCACCTGGGGGGTTAATTCCTCTACAGAAGTGAAAACCTGCTGCTGTTTTCGGACATCTAATAGAGCCATTTCCGCTCGTCTGGATAAAATGTCGATGGCATCAATTTCATCTTCTCCGAGCGTACCTCCTGGGTTTCGCTCAACACCGATAATGCCGTACAGGTGTTCGTCACTTTCATTCTCCTCGAACAATGGTGCCAACCAATAATTCTGCCAGGTAAACAGTGAACCGGTGCCAGATCGTTTTACATTGACCCCCCCATTCTTCGCAACCACATTGAATAAATCAGCTTGAATTTCGATCGCCTCAAATGGATGCTCATCACCAAGTGTCAACAGCATCTCAGGACCATTGGTATCTAGGACAACGATAAACGCATTTTTTACTTGCAGCCGGTCACATAAAGCAGCCAGCACCGATTCAAGAAAATCTTTAAGATCTGTCGTGGTTAAAAAACGTTCCTCGAGTGATTGGATCAATTGCAATTTATTGGGATTGCCACCATGAAAAAGCCATCTCTCCCAAGACGGTGCAACCAGGGTTATTAAGTGTTCCATGATCAATAAACTTGTCACTGTCACCATAGGCACAATGATTGGATTGGAGAGTCCAAATCTCTCACCGTAACGAGTAATCAAAGTAACTAGGGCGAGGATTACCGACGCAGTAACAGGTCCACGCATTAACCATTTGAAAAGACGTCGTTTAACCACCCGGTCAGGCCAGGATACTCCAAAGAAAGCCACCGCATATGCCATCAAGACGAGTAATACTGAAACCAGAAGGTTACTTAAGGTAGCTGCTGTCCAGAAAATTAACGAATGGTTTTGTGCCAGGCTGGATCCGAAAAGCAAGAAAGGATAAGAACCGAGGACCGGTGCTAATGCGCCAATCAGCAGGTAGCGCATACGGCGGCGGCTTGTGCGCGTAACAGTACGCTGGTAGGCTCTCCAGAAATTTATCCCCGAAAGAGTGATTGCTGAGAGGTAATAAAATGCAAAGATCCAGGTAAGTGAGGTCCTTTGCAGGTGTGGCGCAGGCCCAACATCATTGACAACAGGACCGACTAACCAATCGGTTGGCAAAATGAGCACAAAACCGAGAGAAGCCAGGTACATCACCCAAACCAAACGTCTTCGCCTTCCACGGGATGGGCGTCCTGTCGTCTCCAAGAGAGCATCGGAAAAATGCAAATACGCTGGAGGAAGAAAGATAATTCCAATCCATTGCACGCGCATCCAAAATTCTAACTGCGGAGTGGAATATGTGCTGCTGGCTATCGCATCCCCTACCGATACCAAAACCATGCACACCAGGATGATAGCGAATGACCTGGCAACCCGGTCACGTAAATTAAATGATAGGGCATATAGCAGCAGAGAAAATGCCGTAATAGCAATCCCAGCTGTGAGCAAATCGTTCATACCCCTGAGTGCTTCAACTATACCCTGGACCATGTTTAATCTATCTTATTAAAAATCATACCTCTAAATTATCCATTTTGTGAAGAATATTGCAATATCTCGGTTGGGGTAATAATGATCAATGTAACCGCAATAATCTAAGCCGAGGCGCTGCGCCAGGTTAATCGCAGGGAAATTCTTCGTCTGCATGCCAAGCACCAGACGTTGGCTTTTTGTTTGTCCCTTTATCCAGTCTAAAGCTGCGAGAGTCAATGCCGTTCCGATCCCCTGCCGGCGCAGCCTTGGATCAACCACCAGATCCAACATTAATGTGGTGATGGGAATCATATTCTCAACCAGACTGGTATAACCCACAGGTTCTTCAGAATGTAATGCCACCAGAACACCGGAGTAACTATCCCAGTTTTTCTTGAAAGCATGTTTCGGATGAGGGTAATCTACCTTGGCGATCCTGGGTAAGCGCACCTCCCGAAATGCTGCCCCGATATTCCCAGAAATAAACTGAGGATCCATCTGCCAGACATGGTCGCTGGTATAACTGTGGTCAATCTTGATAAGAGCTTCAATATCCTCTGCTTTTGCTGGGCGAATTTCGATTTCGGGCATTAAATGAATATTCCTTTCCTAAAATATGTTTATGGCTCGGAGGGATTATTAACGTTCACCCGTATCACGCAAGGCTCAAGGGTTTCTCCCTGATTGTCGATAACAATTAATCTTAACATATAATCTCCCGGTGCCAGTGTTCGGGTATCCCATTGACCCAGTTCACTTTCCTGTTTGATCTCCCTACCTGCTTGAATGGTTTGCCAAACCGTATCTCCCAGTCTGGCAACTTCGTATTTATAAAATCCAAAATTTTGTACATCCGCTGTCCCCTTTATAATCACCACGCCGCTGATTTCCGATCCATCAACTGGATCTGAAAGCATAATTTGTCCCGGGACACATCCCTCTCCTATTACCTGGACAGTTGCGGTCAGCGATAACAGATCAGCAGTCGGTGTTGCGTCCTGATCCTGCGCGGCTTCACCTTCTATAGTGGTTGATGGTGAAGCTAACAAATCCATTGTCGGAGTTTGCAGGGGAATCGAAGCAGGGAATGCGGGGGCGACAAATGACACAACCACGAATATAGCAACTGCCATGATAAATAGCAAAACCAGCATTCCGGCGGATTGGTTCAGATGCGATTGGGCACTTTCACGTTCCAATCCAAAAGCAGCTCTGCGGAGCTCCTCCCATGCCAGGATGAATCTTCGGATGTAGACCAATCCTGCTAACACCAGGATCACATACATCCACATTTCATAGGTTCTGAAAAAGCTGAGTGCTTCTTCCATGAGCTACCGCATTATCCAGGTTTTGCGCAGTTTCCTTAGAACGTCAATCCCCCCACCAGGGATCACAACCGCTGCAGGACATTTCGAATGATATGAGTTAGGCGAGGCAGAACGATCTTTCCAGCTGCCAGGACTTCCTCGTGACTGGTTAGTGTATCGCCATCCAAATTAGCTTTATTGCTGATGGTTGAGAGACCCAAGACACGCATGCCTCCATGTCGCGCTACGGTGACTTCGGGAACTGTCGACATGCCGACTGCATCAACACCAATTGCTTTTAAGAAACGCAAATCAGCTGGGGTTTCAAATGATGGTCCTGCAAGACAAACATACACGCCTTCTTGCAATTGGAAATCTTTCTCTACCACCGCTTGACGCGCTAGAGCACCTAATTCCTGGTCATAGGCGCGCCCCATATCCGGAAAACGAGGACCAATCGAATCAAAATTCGGTCCTCGCAAAGGACTCTCACCTGCCATTCCTAGCAGGTTGAGATGATCGGTAATCAGCATCACATCACCTGGTTCAAATTCCTGGTTCACTCCTCCCGCGGCATTGGTAACAATAAGGATTTCCACTCCTAAGCGTTGCATGACTCGTACCGGGAATCCAATTTCCGACATGCTGTAGCCTTCGTAATAGTGGGATCGACCTTGCATGATAAGCACGTTCTGCTGCTCTAAGGACCCTATCACCAAACGTCCCTGGTGACCCTCTACTGTTGAGACCGGCCAGGAGGGGATCTCTCCATACGGGATGATTACTGCTTCCTCAACTGCCTCAGCCAGGCTGCCTAAACCTGAACCAAGGATCATACCAACCTTGGGCTGTATATCGATACGCTCACGGATTACTTCTGCTGCTTGGTCAATTACGCTTAGCTGAATAAATTCGCTCATCATATTCTTCCCTTCAATAAAAAATACTACCCCCGCTATTACGAATAGTTATTGGTTTCCAAGCGGCGCATCAATGCTTGGGTGGATAGCGGATTGCGATGACCTAACCGCATCTGGATATCCGCATTCGATAAACCAGCCATCTTCATGCGCAGTGCTGCGCTATGCCTTACTATGCGCGGTGATAGGGATAACGGGGGGTTCACCTGCTGTCCCCAATATTTCAAGATCTGCCAAACTCCTTGGCGGCTCAATCGCCCATCCATCTGGCTGATAAATAGGGCGGGTTCTCCAGGC
>DATKXE010000093.1:0-3160 GCA_035529195.1 Anaerolineales bacterium | reverse complement strand
TGAAGCGCCCAAGATCACTCCCAAAGCAGTTCTCCCCACGAGCCAAACTAGAGGTGCTCCTATTAATACAATAACAAAAGTAATGTTATAGGAAAAATTGGTCAGTGCAGTGCTCTCAAACCGTCGATATACCTGGAGAGCAGCGCCAATTAGGATTGCAGAACCCATTAGAACAATAGCGGGCATCATTATGCGAGCAGCGCGTACTGTTTGACCAAATTCAATACTACTAAAACCAGGCGCTAAAAAGTAAAGGTAGAGGGGTGCAGCTATTACAGCAATAGCAGTGCCCAGAAGCAACACTATGCACAAAAATCCTCCCACCCGGATTGCGAAATGCCATGCCTCTACCTCACCAAGTCGTTGCCTATAATCAGCGAACAGGGGGATAAATGCTGGCGGAAGGATGATAGCTAAAGCAATGATTACGAATTCGGGTATAGAGTATGCAATGAGATAAATATCTGCTCCTTGCCCTGTTCCAAGTTGGTCGGCTAAAGCTGCTTGACGCAAAAAACCGCTCAACGTTGCAGCTAAGAGCCCCACCATAAGGATTAACGTTGCATAGTAATCTTCTTTGCGCATGAGAGATATTAAATAGTTGTTGTTGAACCTAATTGATTTACAATTTCATAATGAAATTATCTGTTTACCAGTTTAATATAAACAGATTGTTTCTAAACTCATCAACCATGCAATGTGAAGCAAAGTCTAGAGGAAATATAGGCAATCAATTGCCAGAGATCGATATTTCTTGGAAGGTATATACAATTAAATCTATCGCTGGTTTTTCCCACTTTCATCGAAATACCCCCCATAAAAATTTAGATTTTATATATTATTCTTAGGGAAGGTTGAGAATCCTTCGAGTGCGATTAATTATCTGATTGAAAAACCTACGTACTCGATTCCCCTTTAATCAATGCTCCTTGGTCCTCATGTTGAACAATAATCCTGCTGCAAAACCAGTTCCAAGAGCTAAGGCTCGTATGAAAAGTAATGCTGGTGAGATAATAGCTGCGGGTAGATCCTTTGACCAAGCCTTCACAACAAATGGAAGCGTAGTAAGAAAAAATATTAGCCCTGAGAACCCACTTACCCACCACAATGGTTGCCAAATAATCCCTGATAGCAGACCCATTCCACAAATCCCAATAAGTAAAATCTGAAGTTTTAATATCTGAGGAGTGTGTGAATCCCGTAATAGTTTGTTTGGGTGACGCAGATGAACCACGACTTTCCAGTACCCAATATTGAACTTTTTACGCCAGTATTCACCAATATCACGAGGATGGTGCAGGTGATAAACTTTAGCTCGTGGTTCAAATACCATTTTGAAACCCTGTCGTGCGAGGCGGAATGAAAGTTCTTGATCCTCGGTTGATGCCACTGGGAAGGTTGTATCAAAGCCATTATTAGCGATCAAGATATTTCTACGGTATCCTGCTGAATATGTATCAATAAAATCAATATACTCATCCTGAACCATTCGGTCGTATTTATCTTCAAATTCTAATTGGACGAAACGGGGGACCAGCTCTTGCTGCCGGGTTAGATAGGTGCCCTTCACCCCAATGATCTCTTCTCTTTGGAAAGGGACCAGCATCCGTTCAATCCAATCCTCAACTGGTTCGCAATCATCGTCAGTGAAGAGAACGATTTCACCGAATGCTTGATTGATTCCGAGATTCCTCGCCGCAGATGGACCGGCATTGTGCTGTTTAAATAAACGAACATTCTTGATCTTTGCAACCTGGGCACAAGTACTGTCATCGGATCCATCATCCACAACGATGATCTCGTATAAATTCAAAGGCGTTGTTTGGCGCACGAGCGCGGTCAGACATTTTATAATTGTCCCCTCCGCATTATAAGCGGGGATGATGATCGAGACCCGGGGGGATTGATTCATCTTTATATTATTCACGTAAGCAAATGTTTAGAAAAGGTCCGAGCTGATCGGATTATTCTTCCTGCTTCTTTTGGCTGGGCGAGTATCTGCCATGCTTTGGACAGGATATAGTGTGGGCGCAGGTAGAAAGAACGCCGGGCCTGGTCGCACCAAGCGACCAATTCGCTGGCTGACAACCCAGGTTGGCTGATAACTGTGTTGTGATGACCATCAGGTGTAAGCCAATCCTGGAAATCCTTGGTTGTGAGAGTCCCGTTGCTTTGAGCCAATTCATAGGCTTCCGTTCCAGGGTAAACCATCAAAGGGTAGAATTGAGCAGTATCAGGATCCAGCTGCTTGGCGAGTTTCATCGTTTTCGCTAATGATTCCCGCGTTTCACCTGGGTTTCCAGCCATAAAGCAGCCATGAATTAATACGCTGGCGCGGCGCGCATCTTCCCGAAAGCGATAGAATTGTTCAACTTTCATCCCTTTCCGCATAGCATTCAACACTTCTTGATCCCCGCTTTCAAAACCAACACACAAGAGACGTAATCCAGCTTTATTCAGCCATTCCAAAGTCTCATAGGGGACATTGGCACGCGAGTTTGCCGTAAAACACTGGCTGCTCCCTCTCCGAAGTAAAGCTTTGGCCAGGGAAACGCAGCGCTCCTGGTCAATTGTAAAAGTATCATCTTCAATAAAGATATCTTTTACCTGGGGTAGTTCCCTGGCAATAAATTCGAACTCATCTACGACATTGGAAATGCTTCGCAATCGATACTGCGGTCCAGTGATAGTCTGAGGCCAAAGGCAGAAAGTACATTTGTAAGGGCAACCTCGCCCAGTGACAATAGTCACCTGTGGGTAGAGAGCAATAGAATAAGAATAATCCTCAATTCTTAAATGGCGTTTGTAGACTTCACTGACAAATGGCAGTGAATCAAGGTCCTGGATTAGCTCCCGGTCAGGATTATGAACGATTGTGCCGTCACTGCTCCGGTAGCTGATCCCCTCGACTTGATCAAGGTCACCCCCATCCTCCAATTTCCTGGCAAGATCACGGACTGTGTAATCGTATTCTCCACGGGCAACAGCATCCAGAGCTAAATTATGTGTTAAAGTCTCTTCGGGCAGGGCTGTTACATGGGGTCCTACAAAGAGCATGAAGGCTTGGGGAAGGTGGGATTTTATCGCTTCAGCAACTTCAAGATCGTTGAAGATGCTGGGTGTGCTCGTTTCTATCAGGACCAAATTCGGTTGTAGATCA
>DATKXE010000092.1:0-2671 GCA_035529195.1 Anaerolineales bacterium | reverse complement strand
TTTTCCGGCCCCATTGGGTCCCAGGTAGCCAAAGATCTCTCCTTGGTCCACCTTAAAATTGATCCCATCCACAGCTCTCTCGCTGTTGTAATCGCGGGTCAGGTCTAGCACTTCGATTGCTATCATAATATTTCTCCTAACGATTAGCACTGTTTATTTGTTGGTAATCCCTACAGCCTTCCTTTTATGCGCGGCACTTATTGCAATTGCAATCCATAGGATGAATAAATCAAAATTGTCTGTCATTAACCATAAAATTATGCCAGCGACCAAAAAGACAATAAACGCCAGTGATCTTTTATCAATCATGTTTACAACTCCTTTTGAAACTAGTGGGAATTTCATCCAACAAGGTTTCTGTTTATGGTTCGGATTTCTGGTCACAGTATAGTTAAAAAGAAAACACACTGCAACAAAAACACGGCGAAAGGCCTTTTCAAGCGGTATTCAGCCTGAATATGGGGGTGAATGGCGACTGATAATGGGTTATGAAAGGGTGAAAAATGACGTAATGAGTGTACTCATATCCACCAAACTGCACATAGAATTGGGTGTTTTATTTTTACTCAGTGCAGATTAATACCCTAAGATGTCCCGCAATTCCTTGGCAGCTGATTTACTCAAGGGGATTTTCGTCCCTTCGGGGTCTTTCAACCGCAAGCTGAAACTATCCCGGGTATAGGGGATCACTTCTTTAACCAGCTGCAGGTTTACCAGATAGCTGCGGTGAGCTCGGAAGAATCCACTCCGCGCTAAGCGCTGTTCAAGTTCGGTCATGGTGAACTGCGTTGGCAGGCTGCCATCTTCGGTTTGCAGGAAGGTGCGGTCATCCTGGGCATATGCAAAATAGATATCTGCGGGATCGACCAGTGCCACGGTATGCTCCAGTCTGGCAGGGATTTTAAACGGTAAACTTTCCCGCTCTTCATCACCCGGTTGGTAGATATCAACCACGCTGCCCTGATCAAAACGGTAGACCACTTCACACAACTCGTAGATCTGCTCGTTATCATGGGTCAGTATCAGGATCGTGGTGCCGCCTTGTGCTTGCTGCCGGATCTGCTTGCTGATCAAAGACACGCAATTCAGATCACATTCTCTGAAAGGTTCATTCAGAAGCAATAACGCTGGTTGATGTAAGATTGCCCTGCCATATGCCAGGCGCCGCACCAGGCTGGGATTCAACTTCTCAACTCTGGTGTTGGCTTGATCGGCTAGGCCAACTGCCATCAGCACCTCTTCTACCCGCTCCGGCGGTAAATGGTACAGGCGGCGATAAAAATCCAGATTTGCGTGTACGGATTGGCGGAAATAGAGATTATCTTCTGCGAACAGCACCCCCACCTGGCGGCTGAATACCTCGCGGTCGTGGAAGGGATCGAACTTTGAGATGCTGATCGTACCTGCGGTTGGATGTTCCTGCCCGGTAAGCAGTTCAAATATCACCCCCAATTTGCTGCCAACCGGACCGTAAAATCCCGCGATCTGACCTGGATTCACGGATATTGATGGGATATCAATCACCGTCTGGCCATCGATCACTTTCTGCAAATCCTTGATCTCAATCACTGCTAAATTTTAACACAGAGAGATAGTTGCACATGAGCCAGGATATACAATTGGGGAAATTCAATCAGATTAACTGAGATTTACGGTGCAGCCCAGTCCAGGTACCTCGCTGGCTGTCAGCCAGCCGTCCTGCAGGTTAAAACTCGGCAGGCTGGGGTCATCCTCCAGCTCCAGATAGCCGTCCAGATCCGCATACCGCACGTTCGGGCTGGAAAGGGCAAAGCTCAATCCGGCCGCGATCAGCAGGGCGGGTTCGATCAAGCAGCTCACCATGGTAAACAATTTGGCTGCCCGGGCTATGGCGTCAATCTGTCCGGCACAGCGCAAACCGCCGCAGGTCGCCAATTTAACGCTGACCCCATCGGCAATCCCCTGTGCAGCGATCGCCAGCACAGATTCGGGTCCCCTGGCACTCTGGTCTGCCAGGATCGGCACCGGGCTTTGCTCTTTCACCTGGCACAACCCATCCAGATCATCCGCGGGAGTGGGCTGTTCCAGCATCTCGATCCTGCCTTCCAGGGCTCGCGCCACATCGATAGCGGCCTGGACCGAATAGGCCCCATCCGCATCCAGGCGCAGAATATGGTTGGGCAGTGCGCGCTGGATGTTTCTTACCCGGTGAACATCCAGCTCTGGATCGCCGCCGCCCTTGATTTTCAGCATGCTGAACCCGGATTTGGCGCGGGCTCGAGCGGTCGAGACGCTTTCCTCAACTGATCCAATCGGGATGGTTACCGATGTCTGGATCGTATTGCGGTACCCTCCCAACAAACGGTAGAGCGGCATGCCGCTTGCCAGGCCCAGCAAGTCGTGAAATGCCAGGTCAAAAGCACACATCGCAGTTGGCGCGTCTACAACCAGGGGGAGCAATTGGTCGAGTGAATATTCAATATTGGTCGGATGCAAATCAGGCACCAGTTCAGCACAATCCTGGCAGGCTTTGAGCACCTGGTCCGGGTGATCACCGGTAATATCCGGATGGGATACAGTGCAGCCCCATGCACTTTGCCCGCTGGACAATTCCAAACGGACAAATACTACCGTGATGTCCTCGATCTCCGGCATCAGCGCCATTGCCCCCGGCTGTTTAAGCTTCAGCGTG
>DATKXE010000091.1:0-13414 GCA_035529195.1 Anaerolineales bacterium | reverse complement strand
TTGTCGTGGTCTGGTGGGGATAACTGTGTACAGATTCGTTTCCCGGGAGATAGATGCAAGTTTCGCCGGCTCCGATAATTGGGGCAGGATCAAATTCTCATCGCCAATTATTAGAGACTGTGTACTTGCTGGAGCAGCTGCTTGCTCATTTGAGCCAGCCTTAACTGATGTTACCCGCCATCCAAGATAAACTGCGAACACAACTAAGGCGATAGCTAAAACCCAGGCACCCCAATACAAACCCCGATTGAGGGAGGTTTGTAAATTTTCTTGAGGATCGCTCATAAATTGGTCTCGTGTAGAGTTTCGAGAAATTCCTGATTATCCGCTGTTTTGGATAATCGCTGCAATATTGCCTCAGTTGCGCTCGAGGAATCAAGACCAGCACCATGGGGGGGTGAAGTAACCATTTGATCGACCATCCGCCGCATCAACCAAACCCGTGGTGTGATATCTGGTCCGAGCAGAAGTTCCTCACGCCGAGTGGATGAACGTTCAATATCAATTGCAGGAAATATCCTGCGTTCCTGGAGCTTCCTTGAGAGATGCAGTTCCATATTTCCAGTACCTTTGAATTCCTCATAAACCACATCATCCATACGAGAACCAGTGTCGATCAGGCAGGTTGCCAAGATCGTCAGCGAGCCGCCATCTTCAATATTTCGTGCTGCACCAAAAAAACGTTTGGGAGGATAAAGTGCTGATGGATCAATACCACCCGAAAGTGTTCGTCCAGAAGGTGTAACCACCAGGTTATAAGCTCTGGCTAATCTAGTGATCGAATCCATCAGAACCACAACATCCTGTCCCACTTCAACCAAACGCTTCGCACGTTCTAGAACCATTTCAGCGACACGTACATGAGAAGTGACGGGTTCATCAAATGTCGACGAGATCACCTCAGCATCAACAGAGCGATCCATATCCGTTACTTCTTCTGGTCGCTCACCAATCAGAGCCACCATTAGTTTAATTTCGGGGTTTTTTGTTGAAATCGCGTTGGCGATATCCTTCAATATTGTGGTTTTCCCAGCCTTGGGGGGCGATACAATCAAGCCTCGCTGACCCCGACCCACTGGTGTTACTAAATTTATCAAGCGAGTTGACAGGGCCATTCGGTCAGTCTCTAGATCGAATCGTACGTCTGGAAAAATGGGGATAAGAGTTTCAAATCTTGGTCTACGCTTGGCTGCATCCGGATCAATACCATTAACAGATTCAACCTTCAATAAACCATAATGTCTTTCAGACTCGCGTGGAGGGCGTACATGTCCAATGACAAGATCACCATTACGCAAACCATGACGCCTGATTTGTGATTGGGAGACATAGATATCATAGGGTCCAGGCTGGTAATGTCCGGATCTCAAGAAACCAATGCCCTCACTCATGATCTCAAGGATGCCTCCACGCAGCTCCAGTCCCTCGCGTTCTGCTTCAGCCTGCTGGATCTTTAAAATGAGGTCTTCCTTTTTTAATCGATTCGCATTTTTTACTTCCAGCTCTTTGGCGATTTGGCGCAAAGAACCCAGGGGAGTTTTTTCAAGTTCTGCTACTTTCATATCATTTCTACCTAATTGGAACGGAACGAAATTTTGATGATAATTAGGCGTCACAAAGAAAATGGTTCAGTGACGACGTCTATCGCCATTGTTTTCACAAAGTGAATTAGTACTACTCAAATAGATCGATAATCGCGATCGGGGGGGTAATGATTTTATAGTCGGATTCTGATAAATTCACTCACTAGGAGGGGAAGGTACTAAAAAAATTATAGCATGCTAATTGTGAGTGCGCAAGACTATGATATTTAATAGTTATTAATGAAATATTTAATCTTTTCAATTATATGGCTCCTTTCTCTCTATTACTTTCGGTCTATTACTTTCGGGCTAGTTGACTTTCGATTTCCATTCGGCTATAATCTATTAAAATGATTGAGTGGGGGTAATACTTTCTAGGCATACCTTCATTGATGGGTTTACGCGAAGTTCAAATTGGGAGGTTAAATATTCCGAACATAAGTAATTGCTATTTTTCAGCAACAATTTTTCCTATCCAGACTTAACCTAATTTGATGCAAGGAGAGTGCCAAATGAATAAAAAATTGCTAACAATCGCTTTGATAGCTTTGCTGGTTGTTTTATCAATCGCTACTATCGTGGCTGTTGCAAAAACTGATCTTGCCAGGTTTGAAGTACTCAACAAGACAGACCAACCGGTATCGATCAGTCTGACAAGCGGGGATACTTTTTACTACCTGACGGTTGCAGCAGATACAACTCAAGTATTCACAGTTGAACGATTAGTTTATGATCAGACAGTCTGGTCTTGTGGACTCTCAGATTCTGGTAGTCTTGATCTGAAAACTTACATGAAACTAACCTTCACCCGCTGTGATCGCGAAGCACCGAATAAGGGCGAAAGAGGCATGGAAAAAGTGCACATTGACGATGCCCCATATGGTGTCGAAAACCGCTTCGAGTATGCAAACGATTAATCCCTTCAAATAGCTCCAACCGATTAAGGAAACCGCCTGGTTTTTTTACCTTCCAGGCGGTTTTTTGTTCTTTGAAAAATCCTACTTTCTTCTAAATCTAGCAGCACCGATTGCGATCATTGGTAACAGAGCGAAGACCAAACCACTCATACAAGGCAGCGTTGGTACAACAGATGGTTTCGGTGGGTTGGTTTCACTGTGAACCTGTTCAGGTGTAGAAACTGCGGGGGTGGCCTGGGTACTCACGTGAGGTGTTGGAACAGGAGAGGGAATATCAGCAAATCCTTCATTGATGATTTCATAGGTCTTATCTCCCGAGACAACAATAACTTCCGATCCTAATGCGAAAACCATTGCTAACTCTGGATGGTTTCGAGCTAAAGAGAAATATTGCTCTGAAAGGAATTCTATTTCGATTGTCTCCATTTGTTGTGGATCAAATCGTGTATCAGTCCAGACTCCATTCGAGTCAATAAATGTGCGGGAACCGATAGTCCGCACTTTTTGGTGAGCTTCATATGGGGCTGCTGGTGCTGAATCAGCTTGAGCTAATGAATTTTGCCCCTCTGCTTGCTCAACAGCTCCACGACCGAATGTCGGCAAGGTCGCCAAATCATTGAATTTCTGCAGTTCTTCCGATACTATTCGCTCTTGTTCTTCCATGCCCAGCATGGATGATTCTGTGACCAGGTAAGATGTATAGGGTGTTACGATCCCATAACGGATGCTCAGCTGCACGATTTCATCGATTATTTCCCTGTCTGGTCCATTTAAACGGATTTGCTGCAAAAGGTAACCGATTTTTCGAGTCGCCCACAAACTCGGTATCTGAGAAGCAGGATCACCAAGATATTCACTTTCTTGCTCAAATACCTGGGCTGAATAAATGAAGTCCTTATTGCTCCCATCGACGGATCCACTCAGTGTGACATCCACGATACCACCTTGAGCATAGCGTCCAACTACAGCAATTTGAGACCCTGCGAATAGATCGGGGAGCGGATGGGGATAAATATCTTTTGTCTTCAGATCACCAAAATCTATATTCAAATTGGTTAACACCGGCGTGCTGATCTTGTTGTAAAACGCAGATAAAGACTCGTCCAGCGCCTCACCAGGTACAACATAAGTACTTGTTCCATGGTGATTTTGTGCCAGTGAATCCAGCAGATAGGTATCCACATCATAACCAACGCCAAAAGCAAATAAGCTCAGGTTTTCAGGTGCAAAATTCAGCATATTGCTAATGATTTTCTCACTTTCCACCTCCCCAACTGTCGGCAGACCATCAGTTAGAAAAATCAAGTACGAGGTCCGTGTATCTTCAACAAGAGAAGCTGCTTCAAGCAAGGCGCGATTAATATCTGTACTACCTCCTGCGCTTAACCGATTTACCCAAGAAATAGCTTCGTCAATTTCTGAAGCAGGCATTAAATCCTGAGCATATAAATCAACACCAGTGCTGAAGGCGATTATGTTGAAGCGATCTTGAGGGTTTAATTGGTTTAGGATATACCGCATGGCCTGCTGAGCTTGCTCAAACTTCTCACCTTCCATACTCCCTGATTGATCTACCACAATGACTACATCCTTTGGGATGGGTCGAGTTGATTCCTGGAGAGCAGGTGCTAGCAGGAGAAGAAAAAAACCATCGGGATCATAAAAATCAGTTGGATCCCGGAAAGACAGCAGGTGGAAAGCCTCTGATTCACCTATGGAATAGATTAGTGAGAAATCTTGATCGGGCAGCACATCCTGCTCTTCATACCCCGCGATAATCGAAAAATCACTTTCCCTGCTAACAGAAATTTTGTGGCTGGGAGAATATATTGCGCGAATAGGTTGCTTTGAATGGATATCCACAGTAATGCTGACGGATTCAAGAGGATCTATTGAAAATTTTTCCGTGCCCAAAGGATAAATATACTGGACCAGACCGTTTTCTGCCGTCAGAGTCTGGGAATATTGGAGCTCAATTCTTCGTTCACCTTTCGATGGGATTGGAAATATTCTAGCTCGCACTGCATCCTGTTCTGAATATTCCAATAGCGCAGGATCCCGCATGGTTGAAACAATTTCCTCATATGTTTGCCGGGCTTTCTCAGCATCTAAGATCTCGCCTTCGACTGGTATGCCATCGATCCACAGGACAAAATTGCTAATTGTGGCATCTTGTGGGATCGGAAACACATAATCACCTTCAATCTCCCATTCATTCGGATTAAAAAATACTTGATCGACGTGGGTCGTGGCAATTTGGTCCCTGATCGAGACGGTGACATGATGATAGCGGATGGATAGTTGGGATAATGGCAACGGATTAGGGCATGAATCACAAATCGGAGGATCGGGAATAATAATCCCATCCGCAAGAGCTGGTTCATATGAGAGTGCCATGGATGTTGCAAAGATAAAAATAGCTATCAATATTTTATTCATCTTCCAAACCCTTTTAACCTAAATTTATTCCATAAAGATATACTTGTATGGAAGACGAATATCGGGTATAAAAAGTTCCAATGGTATAATTCCGACGAATAATCAGATAAATTTACTCTCTATTTCAAGTGAATATAATTGATAGATATGTTAGATAAGATAGAAGGAATTGAAGATCGATACCAGGAATTGAACCAACTGCTTCTTGAAGTTGGTAATGATTACCAGCGCGCTGCGGAGCTGAGTATCGAACGCTCGGAGCTCGAGCCATTGGTCACCATATCCCAACACTACCGCCAAGTATTGAAGCAATTAGAAGAGGCTCGCTCCTTAATTGAGACTGAGGATGAAGAATTTCGAGAGTTGGCAATCGCAGAAATGGAACAGCTTGAACCTGAGATTATAAGCCTTGAACTCGATCTTAAAAGCATGCTGCTCCCCCAAGATGCCCGTGATAAAAGGAATGTAATCATGGAGGTGCGCGCTGGTACTGGTGGGGATGAAGCCGCGCTGTTCGCCGCAGATCTCTTCCGCATGTACACTCGCTTTGCAGAACGGAAGCGCTGGAAGGTTGAAATTCTCTCTTCCAACGAGATCGGTCTCGGTGGCTTTAAAGAAATCTCCTTCTTACTTAAAGGTAATGGAGCTTACTCACGATTGAAGTACGAATCAGGTGTTCACCGTGTTCAGCGGGTTCCGGTCACCGAATCTCAGGGTCGCATCCACACTTCTGCTGCAACTGTGGCAGTTCTCGCCGAGGTGGATGATGTTGAGATTGCTATCCCTGATAAAGATATTCGAATTGATGTATACAAATCCGCTGGAGCAGGTGGTCAAAGTGTGCAGAAGAACGCTACCGCGATACGGATTACCCATTTACCCAGTGGGATCGTTGTTCAATGTCAAGATGAACGCTCTCAACTGCAAAATAAGACTCGGGCAATGAGTATTTTGCGTGCTCGACTTTATGAACTCGAAGTAGATAAACGGCAGGCAGAAATCGATCTGGATCGCCGTTCCCAAGTAGGTACAGGTGAACGATCTGAGAAAATCCGCACTTACAATTACCCCCAATCCCGGGTGACGGATCATCGCATTAATCTCTCTTCATATAATTTACCGTCTGTAATGGATGGTGATATTGATCTATTTATTGATGAGCTTGCTACTCGGGAAGAATCTAACCGTTTAGCAGCTGCAGGATTTGACGCTTGATCACTATTTCTCACGCTCTTTTAGAGAGTGTTGAGACACTTGACAAGGTTAGTGATACTCCGAATTTGGATGCCCAAATTCTACTGGCAAACGCGTTAGGCAAATCGCGTGCTTGGATAATCTCCCATCCTGAAGAATTTTTATCCAAATCAGATGTCTCTACATGGCGCGTTGATTTATCTTCCCTGCAAAAAGGGGTGCCGCTGCCCTACGTAATAGGGCATTGGGAATTCTACGGCATGGATTTTGCCGTCACGCCTGATACCTTGATCCCCCGTCCTGAAACAGAATTAATTGTGGACCAGGCTTTGGATTGGCTTGGTGAACACCAGGGTTATCATTTGGCTGTCGATATCGGTACTGGTACTGGGTGTATTGCAGTAGCCCTTGCAAAACATGAATCAAACTTAACTGTCATTGCTACTGACATATCCCTCTCGGCTCTCAAATCTGCATCCAGCAATTCGTATCACCACGATGTTGATGAACGGGTGCACTTTTTACAATGTGATCTGCTATTCCCCCTGGCCATGCATTTCGACTTGATTTGTGCAAACCTGCCTTATATTCCTACGGAAATATTACCCAGCCTGAAGGTATTTGGTCGTGAACCAGACCTGGCTCTCAATGGAGGTAAAGAAGGACTGGACTTAATCGCACAACTGCTCGAAATTGCCCCCTCCTATATAAATCTAGGGGGAGTATTGTTAATTGAAATTGAAAGTACTCAGGGGGTTCAAGTACAGTCAATTGCCAAGCAGCACTTCCCTTTTGCAAATATCCGTGTAATCCAAGATCTATCCAATCATGATCGCGTTGTTAGAATTCAACAACCAAATAATATCCCTTAGAATTACGAGTTAATGAAATCATTAATTTCCCGTAGTTTTTCACAAACGATAATATAATCAATAAACTCTATGCCATGGAGGCAACAATGTCAAAACCAATCCTTTTACTCGCCATAATGTTTATCATAGCTGCCTGCGGAGCTCAAACATCAACTGAGACACAACCAGAGAATTACCCCGCACCTCAAGAATCCGAACCTGTACAACAGCCTGAAACACAAATGGATACAGATGATTCAGTCTACCCACCTCCCTTCCCTACTGCCACCCCTCTTACAAGTTTCGGCACCGTGTACCCGGCACCAGAAGGAGCGTTGCAAACTTTCAAAATCATCCCTGGTGAATCGAAGGTTTCTTACGAGGTTGGAGAAGTGTTTTTAAACCAGGATAATGCCTTCAACGTAGCTGTCGGCATTACTACTGAGGTAAATGGAGAAATCCTAGTCGACCGAGATAATCCCCAAAACAGTTCGATTGGGATTGTGAGCGTCGACATCAGCCAATTTACATCCGACAACCAAAGACGAGATAATGCGATTCGAGAACGATTTTTAGAATCGGCGCAGTTCCCAATTGTGGAATTTACACCGCTGGAAATTCAAGGATTGCCGGAGAGTTATGAGGAAGGACAGCAGATCACTTTTCAAGTTATGGGGGATGTTACCATCCGTGATGTCACCAAACCAGCCACTTTCGAGGTCTCGATGGTTGGAAATGGAGATACAATTACCGGAGAGGCTGAAACAACCGTTTTAATGAGTGATTATGGCTTCGGTCCCATTAGTATTGCTGGTATCCTTAATACGGAAGATGAAGTCAACATAAAAATAATGTTTGTAGCCCGACCATAAATTCATACCATAACGATGATGACGAGAGGCGGTATATATGACCTCCCCTTTCCATAAAAAGCAGATTGTCTTAGGTGTCACTGGATCGATCGCTGCATATAAAGCAGTTGATTTGGCCTCCAAGTTGGCCCAATTTGGAGCTCTAGTTGATGTGATCCTGACTCAAGCAGCTACCCACTTTGTCACACCATTAACATTTCAGTCTGTAACAGGTCGACCTGCATATACAGATCAGGACCTATGGGGGTCCCAGGGTCACGTCCAACATATCGGGTTGGCTCGGCAGGCAAATCTTGTGGTCATTGCACCGGTGACAGCTAATACTGTAGCAAAATTAGCCCACGGTATAGCCGACAACCTGTTGACCGTTACAGCTCTAGCTGCCAAGTGTCCCACGATCGTAGCTCCAGCTATGGACGGTGGGATGTATTCGCATCCAGCGACACAGGCGAATTTAGAAATTCTTCGCCAACGCGATATCTCGATTATCGGACCTGTTGAAGGTCACCTGGCGTCTGGGTTAACCGGTATTGGGCGCATGGCCGAACCAATTGAACTACTTGGGCGCGTCCGTTATGTTTTATCCCAGCGTGGCCCCCTCAAAAACAAGAAGTTAATCGTCACTGCCGGTGGAACATTCGAACCCATCGATCCAGTGCGCGGAATCACCAATCGCTCATCCGGAAAACAGGGATTCGCGCTAGCTCAGGCTGCTTTGGACCGCGGAGCTGATGTGATCCTGATCGCAGGACCAACAAACCTCGACACCCCATCCGGTGCACAACGTATTGATATTCAAACTGCTGGAGAAATGCGAGACGAGGTGTTCAAAGCTCTCCCAGGATCAACTGTATTGATCATGGCTGCTGCAGTTTCGGATTTTCGACCGATTTCAACAGCTGAACACAAAATAAAAAAGGTGGATGGATTACCTGGAATTAATCTCGAACGTACCCCTGATATCCTTGGCGAGATCCTGAAAGTAAGAGCAAAGGATGGACACCCGCAAATCTGTGTTGGATTTGCAGCGGAGAGTAAGGATCTGCTCAGTAATGCTCGCAGAAAATTAGATGAGAAGAAATTAGATTTGATAGTTGCGAATGATATCTCGGCTGGTGACGCTGGATTTTCCGTGGATACCAATCGGGTGACTATCTTAGATGCAGGTGGCGGAGAAGAAGTGCTCCCTTTGATTGATAAAACCGAAGTTGCCCAATTCGTACTTGAGCGCGTGATCGGTTTGCTTGGATTATCAGGAGGGGAACAAAATTAATATTTACGATTAATGAATAAATTGGAATTCATCACCCCTTGGTAAATGGATGCGAACAGAAACGCTTTTCACAATATTAAGAACCCAAGCCCGCGACAATTGAATTTTCGTGGGTTTGTTTGATCACTAAGCAGCTAATATTAATATGTGTAGCTAATCGTTTCAGCTCACCAAATTATTCCTGCAAACAGAATACATGAACCTGGCGGGGGCCGTGTACGCCGATCGTTAAAGTCATCTCGATGTCCGCCGTTCGAGAAGGACCGCTGATCAAAGCTGTCATTGAAGCATCTTTCACCTTGGTTGAGGTGAAAACTTGGGGTAAATTTTGAGCAATGTCGCTTGCTTTCAGAACCGCAAAATGGATTTCCGGGATAAGCGACACAAAGTGAGGTTTTCCTTTTTCCAAGGTGAGAACCAAAGTCCCTGTTTCAGCGATTGCCGCTTCAGCACCGCTTATCCCTGCTTTGATTTCGGAGTTAAATTCATGGCTTACGTGAATACCCTTCGACTGCAGCGAGTCGATCAACCCTGCAGGTAATTTCCTCTTATCCCAGGAGATCACAGAGGTGATTTCATCCTTCTGTAACTGCTCGAATATCCGGTCTCCCAACTCATGAGAGCGGCAGAGAGTGAATTCCCCACCCAAGGCAGTCAATTCAGAGGCAAATCTTTGGATAAGATCTTCTTCATCTGAAGGTATTTGAGCCTTATCCAGCAGTGGAGATAGTTTTTCCTTAGGATCAGTATTCGGTATTCTAGAGTAATCAGCGTCAACCTTCTGACCTACCCATCGCTCCCGAAATGGTCGTAAATTTGGGCGAGGTAAATCTTTACTGTACCCCCAGCCGGTAAAATCAGGTAAACGCAGCCAGGTAGATTTTGGAGAAACGACCTTGCTCAGCCATCCAGCGAATTTAAATGCATTTGAATACCGCTTTGCATCAATTGACATCCAGGTATAAAATTTCAATCCTAGATTTACGTGTAAAGGGATACTGCGTTTCTTTTCCTTGGAATTTACAGTCACCCCGCCTGCTCTGACTCTCAACAGCAGTTTGGGTAAATCGATGTCTACAGGACAGGCATCTTTGCACGCCCCACATAATGTTGAAGCACGCGCAAATCTCCCGAATTCCTCCTGGCCAAACAACCCTGGCGAGACAATAGAACCAATGGGACCCGGATAAGTACTGGTCTCACCACGTTCATTGACATAAGCATGCCCACCGATCTCTCCAAATACGGGGCAGGCGTTCAAACAAGCTCCGCAGCGAATACATAACAAGCCTTCTGCCAGAGGGGATTCTCGCATCGCGCGACGACCATTGTCCACCAGAATCAAATGCCTTTGATCAGGGCCATCTGGATCGTCAAGTTTGCGAGGACTGGTGATCAATGTGGTATAAACTGTCATTTTTTGACCAGTCGCGGAACGCGGCAGCAATTCAATCATCAATGCCAGGTCTTCCATATTCGGTACCAAACGCTCGATCCCCATCAAGGCGATATGGACTCTTGGCAGGGTAGTGACCATGCGACCATTCCCCTCGTTGGTCACCAGACATAGGGTGCCATTCTCGGCTACACCGAAATTCACACCTGATACGCCAATATCCGCATCTAAAAATGTTTGTCGCAGCCGCTCCCGTGCTGTGGCCGTCATGGATGCGACATCCGCAGTGTATGGAACACCAAGTTTCTCCTTGAAAGTGTCGCCGACTTGTTCTTTTCTCAAGTGCACCGCAGGGGTAATTATATGCGCGGGAGGTTCCCCTCTTAATTGAATGATGTATTCACCCAAGTCAGTTTCCACGACTTGCAGCCCAGCTGCTTCCAACGCATGATTGAGTCCGATCTCCTCGCTGACCATGGTCTTTGATTTAGCAATTAATTTGGCCTGGTTTTCTTTGGCAATATCCAGGACGGATTCAACAGCCTGATTCGCATTCGCAGCCAAATGGATCTTGATCCCATTTGATTCTGCTTGAGAAATGAATTGGTCCAAGTATTCATCTAAATGATTTACCACCTCTAAACGAACCCTCCGTGCACGGGCGCGCAAATCCGTCCAATCTCCAGATAATGAGGATAGAGCTTGTGCACGAGCACTAATTCTCTTCTCAGCATTCGCATCTAAGGCGATTTGCAGATTTTCGTCAGACAATGAAGCTCGAATGTATTGGTGGAATGTATCAACCATAATTAGGTTTACTTGCAATCAAGTCCGCTCTTATCCAAGATTTCAGCGATATGGAGTACCTTTTGGTGAAGTTTTTGGCGATGCAATCCTCCACTAATGTGCGCGACACAACCTGCATCACAAGATACCAGGACGGATGCTCCGCTAGAGAGGAAATTTTCGATTTTGCGATCTAACATTTCTTTTGAGATCTCTGGGTGTTCAATTGAAAAAAGACCGCCAAATCCGCAGCATTCATTCCGGTTTGGTAGGGCTACTAATTCTGCCCCCTGCACGTTTGTCAAAAGGAGCTGCGGTTGTTCATCAATGCCCACATCACGCAATAAATGGCAAGACGGATGGTAAGCGATCTTTTCAATAAATACTGATTTGAGATCATCAATACCCAGCACATCAACCAAGTATTGTGTCAATTCATAAGTGCGATCAGCCATATTTTGAGCTCGTTTGAGCCACGCAGGATCATCTGCGAACAATTCTTGATATCCATGCTTGACCATACCCGCACAGGAACCTGAAGGGATAACGATATCACCAGGATTACCTTCAAATACTTGGATGGTATGTTCAGCCATTTTCCTGGCTTCAGATCGCATTCCAGCATTAAATGCGGGCTGCCCGCAGCAGGTTTGGTCATCAGGAAATTTTACGCTGACCCCTGCACGCTGGAGAACCCGTACAACCGCTTCTCCAACTTCTGGGTAAAGTGTATCAATGATGCAGGTTACGAACAATTGGGTGGTTGGAGGCAATAGCTACTCAACTTTCATACTTTAGAATTCCAGACTTTTGTGAATTTTACTGATTGTAAACCCCTCACTAAAATGGCGCAAGGCATCGCTTCTTGAGAGTAGAATTGTCAAGCTCCTTATTCGTTAATAATTGAAAAGTGGTAAGATTAACTCTGTACGTTTGCAGAATAATAAATGGGTCGCAACCACTTTCCGGCAGATGAAATACCATTTCATCGCCAATTATCTCTCTGGTTGCGGCTTCTTGTTGGAAGAAGGATAGGAAAATGATGGAAAATTATGAGGCGGAAATTCCTAATAAATTCCGTATACCACGCCGCATAAACCGCCTTGGGGATTTGGCATATAATTTATGGTGGACGTGGAATCCGGATGCACAGCGGTTATTCTTCGAGATCGATCGTGATTTATGGGAGCGAACAAACCATAACCCGATCCGTTTCTTGAGCATGGTTCAACGGGCTCAGCTGAATGCGGTAACCCAAAACCATTATTATCTTGACCATTATGATCGGATATTTGATGAATTCGATCAATACCTGAACACAGAAGATACATGGTGCTCACGAAACCACCCAGAGTACAACCACCGCCCCATTGCTTACTTCTCAACAGAGTTCGGTCTCCATGAGACCTTACCGATTTATGCTGGTGGGCTCGGGATTCTATCTGGAGATCATCTAAAGGGGGCCAGTGATCTTGGTTTACCGATGGTAGCTGTTGGTTTCTTGTACACTCACGGATATTTCTCCCAGCGCATTACAGAAGATGGCTGGCAGGAGGCTCATTATATCCGCTTGAAATTTTCCGAGCTGCCCACCTTACCCATCGTATCAAAATCTGGTGATCCCCTGACGATTTCCGTGGAGCTGCCCGGAAGAGAGGTTAGAGCCCGCTTGTGGGTGATCAATGTTGGTCGGGTAAAGCTTTATTTGCTGGATAGCGACGTAGAAGGAAATTCAGTCAGCGATCGCGAATTAACAGCCCGTCTATACACCAGTGATGTAGAATCCCGCATTTCGCAAGAGATCATCCTCGGCATCGGGGGAGTGCGTGCCCTGCGCGGCTTGGGCTACAACCCCAGCGTATGGCATCTCAATGAAGGACATTCTGCTTTTCTAAATCTTGAGCGTGCCAGAGAGATTATCGCATCAGGACATTCATTTGATGAAGCGAAAGAACAGATATCTGCTTCCAGTATTTTCACGACCCACACTCCGGTCGCTGCTGGAAATGATGAGTTTCCCGAATGGTTAATTGATAAATACTTTTCGAATTTTTTTCCCGAGTTGGGATTGGATCGAGAGCAGTTTTTCAACTTAGGTCGCAA
>DATKXE010000090.1:0-5834 GCA_035529195.1 Anaerolineales bacterium | reverse complement strand
AATACTGTCCTTGGATCGAGAACCAGGCGGTCTTCCTCAAGCCGGGCTATGATCGGAGGTTGGGTTTCTCTCAACTGAGCGAGCAGCTTGTTCGGATGGCGAGTGCTGATCGCGACCAACCATGTGGGCAGGGTCTCACCCGGCAAACTGCCACCTCCTACAGTCGATCTGCCTTCAAGGATCTCGCCCCGTTCAAGTGTCGTAATCCACTGGTTTGCCCTAGCGTGAATTTTCTCAAGTGGTTGGCTGATCATACTCCAAACGGGAATCTCTGTTTGGGCTTCTGTTCTTAAGTAATGGAGCAGTGTTGCTGAGAGAGCCGCGAGGCAGAGTTTGTCTGCCCGGATAGCTCTTGCCAGAGGATGTTTCTTGAGTTTATTGACCAGGTTTGATTTTCCAAGGATGATACCGGCTTGCGGGCCACCAAGCAGCTTGTCGCCCGAGAAGCATACCAAATCTATATCTGCGGCAAGTGATTCTTGAACCATTGGTTCATGACCCAAATCGAAATCAGCAGTATCGAGCAAAGCTCCAGAGCCTAAATCATCCACAACGGGTAAGCCGGCTTGGTGGGCAACCGAAACGATCTCACGCAAAGATGGTTCACTGGTAAATCCGAGGATTTGGAAATTCGACCGATGAGCACGCATGATCAGTTTAATTGACTCATCCTGAATCGCCTGTTGGTAATCATGCAGGTGGACTCGATTTGTGGTACCAATTTCGAATAATATCGCACCAGATTGCTTCATCACATCGGGGATACGAAAACCACCACCGATCTCAACTAATTGCGATCGAGCGATAACGACTTTTCTCCGTCTGGATAAGGTTGATAGGATGAGCAATACTGCTGCAGCATTGTTGTTGACAACTAAAGCTGCCTCAGCTCCTGTCAACTGCTTTAAATAATCCTCCGCATGGATGCTCCTTGAACCCCTGCTCCCCAATTCGAGATTGTATTCCAATGTACTATAACCCGAGGCAGTATCATTAACTGCTTGTAAAGCTGATTTGCTGATAGGAGCTCGACCAAGATTGGTATGTAATATAACACCGGTTGCATTGATCACATGCTGTAAAGTTGGGGCGGTCCAAGATTTTAATTGTTCTGCCACCATTGCAAGCAAATCCTTCTCAGCAGGAATATCGTCACCTGAACTATGTCTGGATCGCACAACATCTAAAACCATGCGTATAGCTTGTAGAGTAAATAAACGACCATAAACGGAAATGTACTCCGTAATCGTTTCAGTACTGATCAATTGATCAACGGAGGGGAGTTGGCGGAGTTCACTCATTGATTAGAAAGTGTTCCTTAAGGATTCCACTGGCTGCGTTCCCGCATACGAAGAAGCACTTCGATCGCAAAGAATCCCACTGCAAGCAGAAGAACTAGCGCTGGGGTAAGAACCCGCCCCAGCTGCAGCCATGCTAAGGTAGGAAAGTATATCCCAAACCAAATTGCTTCTCGGATGATCACACCAGGGGATACAGGAGGATTAGTGGGAAAGCGCTGGTTTAGGAAAGCTACAATCGGAAGTGCTGTACCAGTTAATGCCAGAACACCAAGGAAGAAGAATAACCACCTGGGGCCTACTGTTGGGTAAGTGAAAGTAATCAAAGCAAATAAACCACCCCAGCCGATTAAGGCCAGGATAATCGCAGCAGGCATGAAATTTCTCACTGGTGGTGATGATTGGCTATTCATTCGATATCCTAATTATATCTAAAAATAAAAACCCGGTAATCATCAGTTATCCTGAAAATTACCGGGCAGACCTGCGGTTTGCTTTACTTAGACTTCTCGGAATTCACCTTCAACAACTTCTTCCTCGTTTTCCTCGTCTTGATGGGCTTGTGGCTCATGGCCATTGCTGCCGGGTTCAGCCTGCTGCTGTGCGTACATCTGCTGGCTGATTGCGTGGAAGGCATTTTGTAGTTCCTCAGTTTGTTGGCGGAGGGTGGTGACATCGTCATTCTTCATTGTCTCCCGCAGTTCGTTGATTTTCCCTTCGATTTCCGAACGTTCTTCAGAGGAGATCTTTTCACCTAGTTCCTGGAGGGTCTTTTCTGTTTGATATGCGGTGCTGTCGGCAATGTTCCGGGCTTCGATCAAATCTCTTCGTTGGCGATCGTCACTCTCATGGTCGCGGGCATCCTTTACCATCTCGTCAATTTCAGATTTGTTGAGGTTGGTTGAAGCCGTAATGGTCACATTCTGTTCTTTACCCGTGGCTTTATCCTGGGCGGTGACTTTGATGATTCCGTTTGAATCGATATCAAAAGTCACTTCTACTTGTGGAATTCCGCGTTGCGCAGGTGGTATTCCCTCCAACCTGAAGCGACCGAGGCTCATGTTATCGCTTACCATGGGTCGCTCACCTTGAAGAACATGGATATCGACGGCGGTCTGGTTATCCTCGGCAGTTGAAAATATTTCAGATTTTCGAACCGGGATGGTTGTATTGCGGTCAATTATCGGGGTCATCACGCTTCCCAAGGTTTCCAGTCCTAACGAAAGCGGGGTAACATCTAAAAGCAGAACATCTTTGACATCTCCTGCCAGCACTCCAGCTTGAATGGCCGCACCGATCGCAACTACCTCGTCTGGATTGACACCTTTATGGGGTTCTTTATTGGTCAATGAACGGACGAGTTCTTGGACCATGGGCATGCGCGTCGCGCCGCCAACGAGAACGATCTCGTCAATATCAGACTGACCAAGATTGGCGTCATTTAATGCAGCATTGAAAGGATCTCTTAAGCGTTGAATTAGATCTTCGGTGAGCTGATCAAATTTCGCCCGGGATAATTTCGTTTGCAGGTGTTTCGGACCAGAAGCATCAGCTGAGATATATGGCAGATTTATTTCGGTCTCCATCACACTTGAAAGTTCTACCTTTGCTTTCTCAGCAGCTTCACGCAGCCTCTGTAGAGCCTGTCGATCAGTTCTCAGGTCAATACCTTGGTCTATCTTGAATCCATCTGCTACCCAATTCACGATCCGTTCGTCCCAATCATCACCACCGAGATGAGTATCTCCATTGGTGGATTTGACCTCGATCACCCCTTCACCAACTTCAAGTACGGAAACATCAAAAGTGCCACCACCTAAGTCAAATACGAGGATGGTTTCATTTTCTTTCTTATCAAGTCCATATGCCAGTGCAGCTGCAGTTGGTTCATTGATTATTCGCAGAACTTCCAAACCCGCGATTTTGCCAGCATCTTTCGTAGATTGGCGCTGGCTGTCATTGAAATATGCAGGTACAGTTATTACTGCTTTGCTGACCGATTCTCCAAGGTAGGCCTCTGCATCAGATTTGAGTTTGGATAGAATCATTGCAGAGATTTCTTGGGGGGTGTATTCTTTATTAACGACCGGGATATTTACCCTTGCGTCTCCAGCTGGGCCTTGCACGACCTCAAAAGGAACCATCGTTCGCTCGGTTTCGACTTCCTCGTACCGGCGACCCATAAATCGCTTGATTGATGATATTGTGTTTTCAGGATTGACTACCGCCTGCCTCTTTGCAGTTTGCCCAACCAAACGTTCATTATTCTTGTTGAATCCTATGACAGATGGCAACAAACGGGTGCCCTCGGCAGTTGTTATCACCGTCGGGTCACCACCTTCCATCACTGCTACGACACTATTGGTGGTACCTAAATCTATACCGATAATCTTTGACATCTATTCACTCCTTATTCCCTTTTATTTTATAAGTAATGATACCGGATGATTGCAAGAAAACTGTTAACATCGTATAGGAGCGATATCAGATTGAGATGGATTCAAAGCGAATATTGGTGGGAATGATCGAGTGTTCTTGAGTCTTGTCTGTTGATCGAAAAAACATGCAGGAAAACAGACAGAAATCGGAGGGAGAGTCAGGCAAGTATTTATTTATTATTCTTTTTCAAATTTTAAGATTTCTATTCTTTTTGGAATCAGGATTTCAAAAACCCGGGATATGATGCCATATATTGGGGTTGGTGTCAAAGTTGACCCACCAATGGGTGTCAATACTGTTTTTAAAATGTTGCGTTTATTATTCTACCGACAAGAATATCTTTAACATTTCGATTCTTAAATTATCTGTTTCTTTTAGGATTCAAAGGGTTTTTTCTCTTGATTTTAAGTGTCACCTTCTGCTAGAATGAAGAACGCAAGGGACGCACTGCCAAATAATTCGCTGATCAATCCTGGGGGTGAACTCGCAGCTGGCGGTAGGTTTTCTTGGTGACACAACTAGATATAAATTGAACCATTTACTGAGGAGAGCAGTGATTGGGATGGTATTCAATTTCTAGTTTTACGAAGTGTGAAAAAATCTTTGAGGCAGGAGGTTGTTCTTTATGAAAGCTGAACAAGCCTGGCAAGCAGCGCAAGGACAGCTTCAATTGGAGATGCCAAAAGCCGCTTTCGATACCTGGGTCCGAGGTGCGGAATTCTTTTCGTATGAAGATGGCTCCTTTGTGGTCAGTGTGAAAAATGCCTATGCGCGTGATTGGTTAGAGAATCGATTATCAAGTACGGTCGTACGAATACTCACAGGGATGATGAATCGTACAGTAGAAGTGCGGTTCATCGTGTGGCAGGATCAAGAAGTAAACCTGAGCAGCGAATATCTCCCTGATATTCCTATCGAAGATGATCCGATAATCCCCAGCAACCAAACATTAAATGGCAGGTACACGTTTGATAATTTTGTAGTTGGAGCTGGCAATCGTTTGGCCCATGCTGCCTCGCTGGCTGTCGCAGAAAACCCTGCCCAGGCTTATAATCCGCTCTTTTTATATGGTGGTGTTGGATTGGGAAAAACCCACCTGCTGCATGCAATTGGCAATTTTAGCGCCTCAATAGGTCAGCAAATTTTATATGTATCATCTGAAGAGTTCACCAATGATTTGATCAACGCTATACGCGCTCATAAAACACAAGCTTTCCGTGAAAAATACCGCAGGATCGATGTCCTGCTGATCGATGATATTCAATTCATCGCTGGTAAAGAATCCACTCAAGAGGAATTTTTTCATACCTTTAATACCCTTCATGGTCAGGATAAGCAGATCATCATATCTTCCGATCGTCCTCCAAAGGCATTGAACACGCTCGAGGAACGGCTTCGCTCTCGATTCGAGTGGGGATTAACTGCCGATCTCCAGCCACCTGATTTTGAAACTCGCATGGCGATCTTACGATCGAAATCTGAACGTGCAGGGAGAAAAGTTCCGGGAGAGATCATCGAGGTAATCGCCCGCAAGGTTCAATCGAATATTCGTGAATTAGAAGGCGCATTAACCCGCGTAGTCGCATTTGTTGATCTGAGCGGGTTACCCTTAACTCCAAAATTGGTGGAGACTGCTCTTGCGGATTTATTGCCCCGCCGGTCAAAAGTTGAACCAGAAGAAGTAGTTGAATCGGTAGCTGAGGCTTTTGGGATCAAGATGGATCGGATGCTGAGCCGCGACCGTTCCCGGGAAGTGGCATTGCCTCGCCAAATCGCCATGTACCTATTGCGGGAAGAATCGCATATATCTTTGCCTTCAATTGGGAAGACCTTGGGGGGACGTGATCATACGACTATCATGTATGGTTGTGATAAGATCGCTGATTTACTCGAACGTGATGATCAGCTTAGACGGCAGGTGATTGAGATTCGTGAAAACCTATACGGTCAGGCAAATGCTTAAAGTTGATTAAAAGGTACTAATATACATAATATATGCCCGATCAACACAGGGCATATATTTTATGAGTATCACCGACCCAGATAATATTAATTGAATAGAATTTTCTGGAATATCTTAGTATTCGCATCCGATCC
>DATKXE010000089.1:0-2606 GCA_035529195.1 Anaerolineales bacterium | reverse complement strand
CCAGGTGTGATTACCGATGTTTTCGATTTTGACCCCCAGACTCTCGAGCAGCAATCTCATTGTGGCAACATCTATTATCTCGGGGAGATTGTGCAGTATTACAGGCTCATCAGTGAGCAGGCAAGCCGCCAGCAGCGGCAGTGCCGCGTTTTTATTTCCTGATGGGACGATCTCACCACTCAAGGGGTGGCCACCCCCAATAATTAGCTTTTCCATACCGCTCTCCTCAGAAGAGTAGGATAACAGGATCACCCAAAGATAGTTTGGTTAATTCTTGAGCAGACCTGGTGAAGGCAGCAATTTCTATCAAGCCAGTACTGCCTACCAAAAATCCGCACTCACCTGTTGAAATTTCTGCAAAAGTTTTCACCCAAGAGAGGATACGGCCATTAGGAAGCTCCAATGTGGCCTGATCTTTAGGGATAAAAAGTTTGCCTGATAAATCACTGCTGGAGTCCAACCAGGGGACGAGGGTGTATTTCTTCCCACCTGATTTTTTGAATCTTCCCAGGCTGGTGAGCAAATTTCCAAATTGGTCTCTGTAAATAATCTCACCATAGATGCGACCTGATCCAATCTTCAAAATTGGTTTTGGCAGGCGGATAACATCATGAACTGAAGGACCAAATTCCGCTCCAGGAACCCCATTCGATGCGTGAGCTGCTGCAGGAGCGAAGATATCTCTTCCATGAAAAGTCGACCTCGGTTGAGTGAGTTGCAAGCCGGGATTTGAGAGCTCCCAGGCAGCATACTTGCCATCGATTACAAAGGAAAATATCCCATTGTCCGGACCAATATAAGTATATTTTTCATCCTTGATGATGATTGCTTTGCGATCCGTTCCAACTCCAGGATCGACAACACACAAGAAAACGGTTCCAATTGGAAAATATGAACTTGCCATCCAAAGCCCAATTGCCGCACGTTGAATATCACCCTGGGGGATGGAGTGGGTGATATCAATAATTCTGGATTGCGGAGAAAGATTGGAAATGACTCCTTTCATGATCCCCACAAAAGGATCTTCATGACCAAAATCCGTTAATAACGCGATCAATGGCTTGGGTGGCATGAGGTTCATTGTACTTTAAAAACAATTCTGTAAAGTATGATCGCCAAATTATAATGGCGGAAATGCTATAATTTCAGCCATGCTTATACTCATAATCTTGCTTGGTTGGATCGCCGGTGCAATCATAAATTACACTTCTGATGTCCTGCCAATTAAGAGATGTCTTTCGCACCCATTCTGCAGCAATTGTGAACACAACCAACCGTTATTGAATTACTTATTTTGGCCGCGCAGGTGTCCAACTTGTCAGCAGCGACGAACTCGCAGAGCCTGGATCATGGAGCTTTCCACCATTATTATTGCAGCCTGGTTGTGGAACCAACCAACATTGGTTCTGGGTTTTTGGTTCAGTCTTTTAGTAGTGATCTATTTTGGCATCGTGGTTGTGATTGATTTGGAACACCATTTAATTATGCATCCAACCAGCTTATTCGGGAGCATACTGGGTTTGGTTATCGGCATTCAGTTACATGGCATTGTGGATACATTAATCGGTGGATTGGCTGGTTTCGGTGCTATGTTGATCCTGTACATCTTAGGAGCATTATTCGCCCGTTTTGTTGTGCGCAGAAGCCAATCAGGTTTTAATGATGAAGCCCTCGGTTTTGGGGACGTTATCTTAGGGGGCATTTTAGGCTTGATCCTGGGTTGGCCAGCGATTATTGCGGGTTTGTTTTTCGCAATTATCATGGCGGGTGCAATCTCTCTGGTTTACCTGGTGCTCACATTTCTCACCCGGAAATATAAAGCCTTCACCTTTATCCCATATGGACCATTCATGATCGCTGGTGCAGCAGCTCTGATTTTCTTCAACCAGTATTTCATCAACGCATTTGGTGGATAGATCTAACTTAATCTCCAAAAATTTCAGCTACCAGCGGGGAAATGAGCGACCAATCAGGGATCAGCACCTGTGCACCTTCGGACGTGGTGGTGGGACTCACGTAATCACGATTGATAATATGGTAATCAATTTTCCCAGGACCAGAACGAAGTAGAGCAAAAGCCAAGCGAGGCCAGATCCATATTGGCAAGTTTGTGTCAATAGATTTATTCAGCGCAGAAATAACCGCTGGAATTCGGAGCCATGTGCCTGGATGAATGATCTCTTCAAACGTTTCGGCGATAAAAAACTGTCCTTGCTGCATACGGAAAAAATCATCGCTGCCTTGTCGATCCCTGATAAAAACCAGTGCCTGCTCGCCGGAGAGATGATGTTCTCCCATGGGTAAACCAGCCATAGGCTGTTCCAATTCGATGTTTATACCCCCCAGAGCATCGATAATTCCAACAATCCCATCAAATTTTATACGCACATAATATTTTACGGGAACACCGAAATTCACTTGGATTGTTTCCAAAGCTGCTGAGGGACCGCTGCCGGGAATTTGACCTTCGGCAAAAAAATGTGCGGTATTGATGCGATTCTCTCCAACGCCAGGGATGGTCACCCAGAGATCTCGTGGTATTGACAGCATCCCGATATATGGTCGAAGTGGTCGCACAGTCACCAATATGTTGGTATCACTGCGCC
>DATKXE010000088.1:0-6969 GCA_035529195.1 Anaerolineales bacterium | reverse complement strand
ACCACGCGGTTTGGGGATCAGGTGATACCGTGGTCTTACTGGATGAACAGGGGGACGTTCACACATCTTACGAAATTCCTTGATAGCCATTGATCTGGGAATACTTTTCGACAAGCAATAACCCACTATTCGCTCGTTGTGCACTCTCTTCACAGTCGATTCAAGATCCACAAGTAGGGCACCAGAGATATATTGATTTGCCATGCCCGATTTTTTAATCGAATAAATCATCCACCAAGCAACGCAAGAGGGGGTGTTCGATGACCTGCCAGGAAAAGGTAAGCCGTTAATAATTGATCATAATCCTTTTCAGAATCCAGACTGGCGGGTAGCTCACCACCTGCTGAAATCCAGTGGTTTTTCATTGCCATGGATCGAACTCTTTGGGGAAATCCATGCCAACCTGCAGCAGGCACGCGAAAATATTGAGCACGCTTGGGCATGGCAGCAGAGTGAACAAGATCGAAATTCGACAGACAAAACTGCCCAGGTGGCATGGAAATCATCTGTCAACCTGTTCGAGCATCAGGTTCAGGCAGTCAATGATCAGATTCGCACCTATAACTTGAATGTTCCAAACTACCAATTTCAAATTCCTCTTGTGAAAGTCAACCAGGAACTTTCACACGTCATGAACAAACAAGATTCCTAGGGGGAGAGTTGCTTTCCTTGGCTGCATCTGATAAACTACTTCCCAAAGGAAACTGAATGCCGCAAGCTCTATACACCAAATGGCGCCCACGCCGCTGGGAATCTGTGATCGGTCAGGATCATGTTATTCAGACCCTGCGTAACGCGGTCTCCAGTGATCGGGTCGTTCATGCCTATCTTTTTTCCGGACCGCGAGGTACTGGTAAAACAACCACCGCCCGTCTACTAGCAAAAGCGGTAAACTGTCTAGAACCCGACCTCTCTATCCGTCCTTGTGATGAGTGCGACCACTGCCAGGCTCTTAATGCAGGCCGCTTCCTGGATCTGATTGAAATCGACGCCGCATCCAACACCAGTGTGGATGATGTGCGTGACCTGCGCGAAAAAATCAACTTTTCACCAAATCTCGGTCAGTATAAAGTCTATGTAATCGATGAAGTCCATATGCTCTCAAATGCGGCTTTTAACGCCCTGTTGAAAACCCTGGAGGAACCCCCAGCACATGCGATTTTCATCCTGGCAACTACCGAAGCCCAGAAAATACCTGCTACGGTCCTTTCTCGCTGCCAGCGGCATGAATTCCGGCGCATTAAAGTATCCGATATGGTCGCCAATTTAAGGGAATTGGCTGAGAAAGAAGATTTCCAGGTTCCAGATGAAGTCCTTGATTTGATCGCCCGCCAATCCACCGGGAGTCTTAGAGATGCTATCTCACTCCTGGATCAGCTCTCCTCAACAGGTCAAACCATCAACCTCGAATTAGCCCAAACCATTCTCGGGACAGCCACCAGCATGGCAGTGATGGAGGTTATCAGTGCCTTGCTGGAGTGCGATCCGCGAGCCGGATTTGATCAGATCCATCGCGCCCTCGATGCGGGAAGTGATGTCCGCGAATTCGCGCGCCAGATCGTTAAATACTTGCGCAGGTTATTACTGATCCAAATGGGGGATACTGATCCAGGAGGTGAGACACCTGAGATAGAAGCTCTCATGAAGGAACAGGCAAACCAAATCACTACTCCTGATTTGATCAGTATGATTCGCATCTTCAACCAGGTGGCGACAGATACGCGTTCCAAATGGCATCCGGGCCTACCGTTAGAGATTGCATTCTTAGAAGCGTGCCAATCCCTCGGAGAACCAGCCCCGGTCCCCCAAACAACACTCCCTGTCAAAAAATCCTCACCAAAAATAAATCCGCCTCGCGTGGAGACTCCACCCTCAACAGATAATGAGGGCGAGCGGGTCCAAACATCAACTCCAACGAATGATGACCGTCTGGCTTCAAAAATAAGCCAGAATTGGCCTCAGGTATTAGGAATGGTGCGCAGAGAACAGCCCAATCTGTACGGCTTGTTAAACTCATGCCAGTCGCGCCATTCCTCTGGCAGTGTGCTGTTCCTTGGTTTTTCCTCTGATATCCTCAAGAATCAGATGGTAAAACGCGAGAATATTGAACTTGTTGAGCGAGTAGTCTCAGAGATGGTGGGAACACAAATCGAAGTCCGCTGTGCGATCACCACTGCCAAGAATACAGACATCCCCTCGGAAGTGGATGATGATGGTATGGTAGCATCCGCTCTGAGAGATATGGGTGGGGAGATTGTCGATATCCAGTAAGAATATCAAACAAGGAGAATTAAATGGCGAAAGGTTTTAAAGGCCCTCAAGGGGGAAACATGATGCAGCAGCTGCAGAAACTGCAGGAACAGATTGAAACAACTCAAGCTCAATTGGCCGAGGAAACTGTCACTGCAACTGTCGGTGGTGGCGCGGTGAAAATCGTGGTGACTGGAGATCAGCGCTGTAAATCAGTGCAGCTGGATGCTTCCCTGCTAGAAGATGGGGACGTCGAAATGCTGCAAGACTTGCTCCTGACCGCGATCAATTCAGGTCTGGATCAATCACGCGAATTGGCTGCCGAGCGTCTTGGACCATTGGCAGGTGGTTTGCCAATCTAAACGATCCTTCCATGATCCTTCCCGCCCCTATCCAGGATCTAATCAACGCATTCTCACGTTTGCCGGGGATTGGTCCAAAGACAGCCTCCCGGTTAACTTTCTACCTGCTCACCGCTTCAGATGACCTGTCCCAGGATCTGGCTTCAGCATTGAGCTCTTTGAAAACAAATACTGCCAACTGCCAAACTTGCTTTAACATCACCAATGCCGGTCAGACACAATGCGAAATATGCGCCAATGAAGATCGCGACCAGGAAGTGCTCTGTGTGGTAGAAGAACCCCTGGATGTGCTGGCAATAGAACGAACGCAAGGTTTTCTCGGACGCTACCATGTACTGCGTGGTGTTTTATCACCGATTGAAGGAATTGGTCCAGATAGTTTAAAAATCAGGGAATTGATCACCCGCGTATCTGAGGGAAATATCCGCGAGATCATCCTGGCGACCAATCCCAGCATGGAAGGCGATGCCACCGCGATGTACCTGCGCCAACAACTGGCTCCCTTGGGAGTACACATCACCCGCCTGGCGCGTGGTCTTCCAGTTGGCGGGGATTTAGAATATGCAGACCAGCACACATTATTGAGGGCTTTATCTGGACGGCAGGAAATGGAAAGCTGACCCCAAAATGAGCATTATTCTTTTACGCCGTGCTTATAGAAGTGCGGTGTTTTTTGATCAGGTGAATTCCTGGTTAAAAGTGGGATTATTAAATAGGTGCCCCTGTTGGGTTCACATCGGGCAATAATTTTTAGCAGTGCTACAAATAGGATGAACATTATGCACCCTTGGGCAGTATTATCAAAAGAAGATCTTGAATCCATTCACCAAGCAACGCTCCAGGTGCTCAGTAAAGTCGGCGTCGTGCTCTCACACGCTGGTGTCCGGGAGCTGCTTTTAGAAGCGGGTGCGACGCTCAAAGGTGAGCGGGTCTTATTTCCCCAAGATTTGGTTGAGAAAGCTATCTCCAGCTGCAGTGACAAGGTAACCATGATGGGGCGTGATGGCGATGAAATCATACTGGGTAGTGGTGGATTACATTGGCACAACCTGGGTGGAGCCAGGTCAGTCTATGATCAAGCCTCGGGCCAGCTCCGCCAGGCATCCATCCAGGATGTTCGTGACAGCACACGGTTATTGGATGCACTCGATCAGGTCACGACGATCACGCCTTTCTTTACACCACAAGATGTACCAGGTGAGGTGATGTCATTGGCCATGTACCACAATGCCTTACCTTACACCACCAAACCGGTTCATGGACCGGGGGTGCAAACCATCTTGGATGTCAGGTACCTGGCTCTGATGGCTGAGACAATCGGACCGGTGGAAAAAATCCTTTCGCTGAGTGTCTCCCCGGTCAGCCCACTTTCTTTTCCATCCCAACTGGTTGAATCGATGGCTGAGATCGCACGCCTTGGGATCCCCTTCGGTCCCCTGCCCTGCCCAACAGCCGGGACAACGGCTCCCTTCTCCCTGGCAGGTGCACTGACCCAGCAAAATGCTGAGGTTCTGGCATGCATTGTCATCGTGCAGTTAATTAATCCTGGCTTGCCCATTATCTACTGCGGGCGTCTCGCCATGATGGAACCGCGCACCGGCAGTTCTGTTTGGGGCGGGGTCGAGCTGGGCATCGCCTCCGCGGCGACCGTCCAACTCGGTCATCATTATGATCTACCCGTCAACGTGTATGGATTCTCAACTAATGCGCACACGCTGGATATCCAGAGCGGTATCGAGAGAACTCTGAATGCGATTCTCCCGGCTTTGGCTGGAGCGGATGAACTTTCCGGGATAGGGGAGCTGGAAGCAGGTGTGATGGGTTCATATGCCCAAATGGTCTGCGACAATGAAATTGCAGCCAGTGTTCGCCGGGTATTGAACGGATTCGCCGTGGACGAGGATTCTTTGGCAGTGGATGTCATTGACCGGGTAGTGAACGGTTCCTGTAATTTCCTGACGGAACAGCACTCAGTAAAATACCTGCGAGGCGGAGAAATCCTATTCCAAAACCTCAGCGAGCGGCGCACGTTTTCTGAGTGGGATCGCTCCGGTCGAATGGGATTGGCAGACAACGCTCAAGCTGAAGCTGTTCGTATCCTCGCAGAGCATGAAGTGCAGCCCTTGGACGAAACTCAGGAAATTGAATTAGAAAAAATCATGCAAGCAGCAAGAAATGAATTATTACGCGAATGATTGCTTATTGAGTATGGATTCAAAAATTCCATGTGGAAAAACCGGGATTCAAATATATAATAGATATCTAAGTGAAGAAAGGAGGTGTCCCCAAGAGATATATATTTTGAGACAAAAATTAGTCAACGCAGGCCCACCAACCCTACTATGTTTTTCGATACCTATCTAAGGAGGAAGAAAAATGAAGCACAAGTGGTTATTCTATTTACTGACCTCTCTGGTTGTACTTTCATTGATATTGGCGGCATGTGCACCGGCAGCCACTGAAGCACCAGCTGTCGAGGAGCCTGCGGCTGAGGAACCCGCTGCCGAAGAACCAGCAGCTGAGGAGCCCATGGAGGAGCCGACCGAGGCACCCATGGAAGAGCCAACGGAAGCTCCCATGGAAGAACCAGCCGAGCTCAAGACTGTCACCATGACTTTCTACGAGGAGCCCGATACACTCAATCCAATCTATACCTCCATGTGGTTTGCACAACTGGCATATGGCCTGATCCATTTGAGCTTCTGGAATTTTGACGACAACCAGGAAGCGAACCTGGAGCTGGCGGCCGAATTCCCAACCGTGGAGAACGGCCTGATCTCGGAGGATGGCCTGACCATCACCATTCCTCTCAGGCAGGATGTGGTTTGGAGCGATGGCACTCCGGTCACCGCCCAGGACTTTATCTTCACCTACGAGATGGGCATGGCCGAAGGCAACGCGGTTCAGACTCGCTACCCATGGGATACTTACGTAGAAAGTGTCACCGCCCTGGATGACTACACGGTGCAGATCGTGATGAACGAACCCTACGTGGCCTGGGCTTCTGGTTTCGATACCTCGCGAGAATTCTTACCTAAGCACATCCTGGAGCCAGTCTTCGAGGCTGAAGGCACCCTCGACAACGCCGAATGGAACCGCAACCCCACCGTGACCAATGGGCCTTATAAATTAAAGGAGTGGGTATCCGCCAGCCACCTGATCCTGGAAGCCAACGATGATTACTGGCGCGGCCGGCCCAAGATCGACCAGATCTTCATCCGTATCGTGCCCGACGATGAAGCCCAGAAGGCAGCCCTCAAAGCTGGCGACACCGATATCGGCGTTTACATGACTGCAGCCGATCAGCCGGATATCGATGAATTACCGGATTTTGAGCTGGTACCTTCGGGAGGCGGCGGGTGGGTGGAATCCTGGTTCTTCAACCTGATCTCTGAGGAGCTGGGGGCTGAGAACGACCTCCAACCGGGTCACGTGGCGCTGCAGGACAAGATGGTACGCCGGGCGATCGTGATGGGCTTTGATCGCCAGGGACTGATCGACAGCCTGTTCTACGGCCTGTACCGCATTCCCGCTGTTTTATGGTGGGACACTCCCTTTGAAGATCCCTCCATCGAACCCTGGCCGTACGATCCCGAGGGAGCCATGGCACAGCTGGATGAGGCCGGGTGGGTGGATACCAACGGCGACGGTACGCGGGATAAGGACGGCGTCGAACTAATCATCCAGTACTCCACCACTGCCGGTAACGAGCTGCGTGAGTCTACCGGGCTCGTTTTCCAGCAGCAAATGGCCGAGATCGGCATCGGGGTCGAGATCGAAAACTACTCCTATGATGTATATTGGAACGGATACGACCAGGAAGGACCAATTGCCCTCGGGCAGTACGACGTTGCCGAGTGGTCCACCCTGGCCTGGGATTATCCCGATCCAAACACGGGTGATTGGCTCTGTGAAGAGATCCCTTCGGTAGATTACCCAGCAGGGGGAAACTGGCAGGGTGTCTGAATGGAGGAATTGGACAATTTATTCACCGAGCAAGCTGTAACTGTCGACCAGCAAGCCCGCATCCAGCTCTATTACGAGATCGAACGCATCATGCACGACGAGATGTTCTGGATGGGTGTGCGCACCGACCCGGATTTCTGGGCTCTTAGCAACCACCTGCAGAACGTCAAGTTTTCTGGACTTGAATCCTTCTGGAACGTCTATGAATGGGACATCGCCCCATGAGATGATTGCTAAGCATTAAAAGATGGGAGGTGAGCGACCCTTACCTCCCTTCTTTTGCTATATGCTTGAGCGGTAAACTTTGAGTCTGGAGGTTTGTTGAAACTATGACTCGCTACGTGATCCGACGTATTCTGCAAGCCATCCCCTTACTGATCATCATCAGCGC
>DATKXE010000087.1:0-13041 GCA_035529195.1 Anaerolineales bacterium | reverse complement strand
TTCCAAACTGCATTCCCTCCGCCGGCATGATCCGGATCAGGTTCGTGGGTCGAGAGCTTACCGCTCTCCTCTCAGTCTGTGACAATCAGACTCCCCAAGCAACGTGTCTATGTAACTTGAGTATAAGCTGGCTTGATCGAGATGTCAAGAAAAGATCAACGAAAAGATCAACGCACGCGTCGTTTCCAGATGGACTTTATTTCTAAAGAACTGGGATCTTCTCCGGGCGGGAGATGGACAAAATCTGTCAGTAAACGGTTGAATTTACTGGGTTCATCAAGCATTGGGAAATGCCCTGATTTTTCGAATATGTGATATTGAGCTCGTTCCGGCAAGAGATCTAATTGTTCGTTTGTAGGACTATAGATTGCCTGGTCATTTTTCCCATGAATCCAGAGGGAAGAGACAGATATACGATTAATCAGCTGGCGCCAATTTACCTCATCAAATTGATCAAAGGATGTCGTGATGGCTTTTGGATCTGCTTTTTTTGCGTCTTCCCTAGACTCAATGGAGGTTGAATGATTGCTAAACAACCAATCAGCAGAATCGATTGGAGACTGGGATTGTAATCGAGGATGTGCATTTTGATTTCCCATTGGAAAGCTGACCACCATTAATCGCTCGACAATATTCGCAAAATCTGCTGCGAAATAAATCGCGATTATGCTCCCCAATCCATGACCGACGAGAGTTATACGACCAACTCCCATCTGGTTAATAAAGCCTCTGAGAAGTTCGACTTGCTGCTCAAGCGCGTATCTGGAAGCAATTTTCTTGGTTGCCCCGTAGCCCCAGAAATCGATTGCATAGGCGCGAAATCGGGATGAGGTGAACTGCATGCTTGGAATCCAATAACGCCAGGATCCAATCCAGCTGTGCAGGAAAATCACTGGTTTTCCATGACCTAAAACTTCATAGTGTATGATGGCGTTTTCTTGGATAATTGCGCTCATTAAATATTCTCTATCCCCACCCACATGGTGCCTGAATTAATTCTCAAGCAGTAATAAACTCTCCTCACCTGTATGACTGGCAAGTAACTCTTTTAATCGCTTCAGAAGTTGGTCGGGTGCAAATGGTTTTAGAATATAGTCTATGGCTCCCGTTTCATAGCCTGTATTTATCTCAGACTCCTGCCCTTTCGCAGAAAGAAATACCACCGGAATGTGTTTTGTCTGAGGGTTGGTTTTGACCTTTTTGCAGACCTCATATCCGGACATACCAGGCATACGCACGTCAAGCAGGACAAGATGGGGTAGTTCTCTGCGGATCACTTCCCAAGCCTCTAACCCATTTGAGGTCGGAATGACCTCATAACCACCATATTGCAAAGTGAATGTGATCAACTCAAGGATGTCACGCTCATCCTCAGCGATTAATATTTTGAACATATTCCTCTCGAATATTGATGGCGTGCTTTGAATGATCATAAATTGGCAGAGTGAACGAAAATATGCTGCCTTCACCTTCAATGCCGCTGCTCTGGACCCAAATACGGCCGTGATGCATATTGATAAGCTTGGCAACAATACTCAAACCTAATCCAGTTCCGGCTGTTGCGATTACCATGTGATTATCCCCACGATAGAATCGATCGAATATGCGATCTTGTTCTTTGGGAGAGATTCCAACACCATTATCACTGATATCAATTTGAATCTCATCTCCTACTCGATGAGCACTCAAAGAAACCTTCCCATTTTCGAGCGTGTAGTGGAATGCATTCCCGAGCAAGTTGATCAGGATTTGACGAATTCTCTCTGGATCGCCATTGATGGGGGGGAGGTCGCTTGGCAGCTGGATATCAAACATCATGGTTTTATTCTCAGCGACAGTAAGACGATTGATCTCCAGCATCACGTCATCGATTAATTCAGTCAAATTCAAAGATTGTAAATTCAAGTTGACCTGCCCAGCCTCGATTCGGGAAAGATCTAGCAGGTCATTGACCAAAATGGTTAGACGTTCCGTGTTCTCTTGAACTACCTCCAAAAATCTCTTTTGCTGATCGGACAATACCCCTGCCACTCCCATGAGCAAGATGTCCACGTAGCCTTTTATGGAGGTCATCGGGGTTCGCAATTCATGACTCACTGTGGCGACGAATTCGGATTTCATGCGATCAACTTCTATCAGGTGTGTAATATCTCTGAAAACAGATACGGTACCGAAAAATTCTTCATTGTTGATCACTGGAGCGAGGTTTACTGAGAGAACATTCCCGTTCTCTAAACCAACTTGTTCCGTAAAAGTATTCATGGGATTGAAGGAAAAGGGATCTTGAGTCCAGGTTTTGATGGTTTCCATCCAGGCTAACGCAACTCCGTCAAATAAATCGGAAAAGTGATCCACTGGTCTGCCAATCAGCTCAGCTCGATTCATTGCTAACATTCTCTCGGCAGAATGGTTGAAGAGTGTAATCTCCCCATTCTGATCGGTGACAAGAACTCCATCTGCGATGGCTTCCAAAATTGATCGAGAGCGACTGGTTTCCACCCTTTGATCTCTGAGGAGGGTACTCAATTCTTCTTTTTGATTCAAGGTGAGATGGTAAAGTTCTGCGTTCTTAATCGCGACCGCCATTTGATTGGCTGCAGCCTGGATTAAATCGAGCTGTTCCACAGAAAATTTTCCAACCTCAGGATAGTAGAGCAATAAGACTCCCAATAACTGGTCTCCCATGATGATGGGAGTACCTACCGCACTGCGGTGGTGGTACCAGCTGTTGGGCAATTGGATCCATCGTTCATCCTCCAGAACATCATTTATTAATACCGACTTTCGGTTGCCGATAATCCATCCTACGAGTCCTTGATTGATATTCAACGCAGATGGCATACCTCCTGGAGGTAGTGGCGTAGAGTATCCAACTGTAGCCAAATGGGTTAATTTCCTGTTGTCTGTTTGAAGCACCATGCAGGTGGCATGGCTTGCGCCAATAACATCGTTTAGAACCTCTAAAGTACGTTGGAGAATCTGCTCGAAATCCAGACTGGAAGATAATTCCGTCATTATGCGGAGTAGTGTTTCGGTACGTTGGTGTTCTAATCTGAGCTGCTGTGTTTTTTGCTGATATTTTTTATCGAGCTCTTGTGTCAAATCCAAAGTCTCATCATCTTTGGATGCTGAGGCAAGGTCAAAACTGGACAGCAAACTCTGTTTATCTACTTTTGCCGGTAAGCTTACTGTTTGGCTTGACGAAAGGGAATTTTCGAATGAAATATTACCATTCCCGATTGCCCGAAATGCTACCAACATCGCAGGCGAAGAATTATGAGGCAATCTATAAGATTTACCTTCGATCAAGCATTCTCCGATATTTAGACGAGCTTTTCCTTCCCGCGTGCATAAAGCGAAAAATGATTCCTTGGGATGCATCTCCGAGGCGAGTTCTTCCAAGCTGGTTTTCCCACCATTTAAATTGAACAGCTCCTTGACTGCCGAATTTGAATAAGCGATTTTACCACCCGGTTCCACCAAGAAATATGCTTCGGAATGATTGGGTAGATGGACTGGAAGTCTTGGTTTAAAATGCAGATTCGAATTTTGGGAGGCCTTTGATAAATACCGAATCAATTGGGAAAGGAGAAAATATCCCAGCAACCCAGATAGGAGTAGAATTGCACTCAAACTCAAAGGAGTCAAATCAATCATAAATTAAGTAATCTCACGCCGACGAGCTTCTGCTGCCATCTCAGTAATTTCCCGGATATCAGTAAACTCCTGTTCGGATGGGGAAACAACACCAATGCTGATGGAGATAATTGGAGATTGCTCTGGAGCACCACCACCTCCAGAATACTCGATATATCCCTTTTGACGGTCTAGATAATTATAGTGAGTGAGTATATCCTCGGAAAAGCGGGTGAGTAAATTCTCTTTTACTGCAGAGGCACAATCTTCCGTGGTGAAGACAACGAAATGGTCATTACCAGTGTGCCCAATAAAATCATTGATGGTTCCAAATTCATCAACGATCTCTCCAATCAACATAGCTGTAAACCGGAGGATATTATCGCTGGCGACAAAACCATAAGCTTCCTTAAAAGCATCGAAATTTGTAAGGCGGATATCAATAAAAGCCCAGCCTTCTGTGTGAATGATCTGGCGGAGCTGATCCTCTATTAATTGACCGGAAGGTAAGTTCGTGTGGGGTTCTGTTAAACTTTCCCGCTCCGAACGAACAATAGCGTTATAAACCCGCAATCTCAACTCTTCGATATCAAACGGTTTGGTAATATAATCATCTGCACCTAATTCCAATCCCTGCAGTTTGTCACTGCGTTCATCTTTTTGAGTTAGAAAGATTACCGGTATATGACTGGTGCGAGTATAAGTCCGCAAGGTTCTACAAACCTCGTATCCATCAATATCCGGGAGCATAATATCTAAAATAATAAGATGAGGCAGTCTTTGGCGGGTTTTTTCTAGCGCCTCGGAACCTCGCACAGCGATATCGACATCATAATGAAGACCCCCGAAATATATTTCCAGCATATTGGCGATATCAATGTCATCTTCAACGATGAGAAGTCGTGATTTTGCCATTTCCAACTCCCTGTATTAACTAGCTAATTTTCACTTGATAAGAAATATATCAATCACCAATATTGTGAACAATCTGCTTAGGAATGAAATTCCAAGAGGATGGTTCAGCTACTCCGTTTCTAGGATAGAGACGGGAATGAAGACCAGCAAAAGAAAGGCGGTGATGATCGCTATCTTCATACTGGATGTCTTTTTCGATTACACGCCTCTTCTGGGAAGCGAATAAGACCACATCAGACTCAATCATCCTTCCAGGAAAAACAATCATGCCAGAGCCCAACCGGCAATTATGACCGACACAACCACCAAGAATAGGACGGTTCGCTACTTCGAGCTGGTCATTACCATTTCTGGCGCGGATTGGAGTCGGCAATAAATTAAAATCCGTAAAAGTTGATCCAGCACCAATGAAAGATTTCCTACCTACAACAACCATCTGCAGGCAGGTGTTTTGGGCAACCATACTATTCTCCATAAAGGTGCTCATGAATAGTGAAGCTCTGAAAGGTAAAAACGATCCATCACCAACAACGGATAACATCAATTGACAATCTTGTGAAATATTAACATTATCCCCAATTATGCAATTTTCGATTACAGCGCCAGCATTGATGGTTACATTATCCCCGATTGTAGTAGGTCCATGGATCACAGCTCGGGGATCGATTGTACAATTGCGTCCCACTTTAACCAATTCCGAACACTCTAAGACTTGCTTTCCTTCATAAAGTGCCCTTCCCAATATGCGAAGCTTGTAAAATGGATCTCTTTTCAGGTGCTCTTCAAATCTCAACCCACGTTTAAATAAACCAAACACTACATCAGCGATAAAAATATGTACCCAAGAATCAATCGCCAGCATGCTGCGTATAGGCACATGGAAAATCAAGTCTTTTTGGTTGAATGATATATATGGTGGAACATGGTAATTGCCCGCCTCATGAGCCAACATGTCGATGATGACAGGTTCCGCTTCTTGGTCAAACCCATCTGGGTAATACCATAGATCAGCTAAGAAGGTATTTCCCTGAGGTGTGTAAGAAGTCGATAACGGTAAAGCGTGTTCTCTAAATGCTAAATCGTTAATTGAAAAGCCTGCTCGGCAGGGGATCATTCTTTTCTGAGCTTGAGCGAGAAAAGTGCTCATAAATGCTGAATCAAAATAAAGGTTATCCCGGTAAACAATACCCGGTCCATCAAAATGTGGTACAGGTGCTCCGTCTGTAATCTCGATTTCCTGCTCAGTGAAGCGAGACAACACATCGCGTTGAATTAACCAGAGTGGTTTATTTTGAATGCGCAGATCACGCGCGCGTTCATTGAATGGGGGTAAATATCGCGGGTCCTTGATAATTATTTTTAACATAACTGTCTACCAATAATAATTCTTTTCATCGAAAATAAATTATTTAATAACCATCTAAATAGGATTTTAATTTACTTTTAAATTGGTGTGGTTCATCCAGCATGATGAAATGACCGGCGCGCTGGAACCTTTCTATTTGCACTCGCTGCAGGTATTTATCTAGAATGCTCCACTGATTTGGGTTCACAATTACATCTCTATCCCCATACATTCCCATTACTGGTTGGTAAATAGGAGCTAGTTGGTGGGTCAAATCAGTTTGGCGCAGGGAAGATATGCTGAGCAGGAAAGACTCCATCGTTACATGGTTCAAATCTTTATGGATCATTGCTGGCCATTGACTTTCGCGGGTGATAATCGGGGCTGCAAGCCGGATTCCTAACTTCAGGGCATCCATCATCCTATACACCATTTTTGCTATCGCTCTAATACTGGCTAACTTCAATAAAACGGATAAAGATGATCCATTGATTGGGGAACCAATGACAACAACTTTGCTCACTCTTTCAGGATGATTGATTGCCATAGATAGACTTACTGTGCCGCCCATAGAATGTCCGACGAGAGGTGCATTCTTGATCCCAAGCTTCTCCATAAAATCATTTACCAGTATCACGAAATCAGGGACCGTGAATGAATCTCGCCGATTATCAGATTCTCCAAAACCCCAAAAATCAATTGCGTAAGTACGGTAAGAAGGGCCAAGAAAATCCATGGTTTCCTGCCAGAGACCCCAAGACTCCAACCACCCGTGTAATAATATTACCGGGCGACCTCGTCCATATACTTCGTAATGGACACTACCATGATCAGTGATAAGTGACGACATGAAATACCATCTTCCTAAGACACCGCTTGGAGGTCAACAACCTCTAATTCCGCAAGTATGCTGTATAAAAGCTCCAGCAAAACATTCTTTACGGAATCTTTGTCGGTAGCAACGCATTCCAGAAGTTTAATCTCTGAGCTTAATCTTAAAGCGATGCGCATATCATCAATATCCCAGGCATCCTCGCAATCTTGCTTGTTTGCAGCGACCACATATGGGGTAGGTGCATAAGCGCGGAATGTTTCCAAGATCTTCCTCGCCTCTCGAAATGTCTCTGGACGATTGCTGTCGATGATAACTACAAACCCCAGCATACCTTCGGATAAAATTTCCCACATGAAATCAAATCGTTTCTGACCTGGGGTACCAAAAAGATAAAGCACCATTTCATTGTCCACGGTAATGCGTCCAAAATCCATGGCAACAGTTGTGGTTTCCTTGATGCGCTCGATTTCAGAAGAAATCCTGCGTTCTGTGGACACAACATCAATCTCACTCACAGATTGAATAAACTCAGTTTTTCCTGCATTGAATGGACCTGTGACGACCATTTTTAACGTTTGCATATCCGATATCCAATATATTTATAAAGAACGGATGCGATCGATGATGCGGAATATGAGAGATTTTCCTTCTTCCTTGTCCACTTTGACCAGCTGATCGGCAAGTTGGATTGGTGGTGGTGTCCCATGAGGGGATTCAGGGCGAACCATTTCTACGATGCCTGTTTGCACCAAGCTATAGACTACCTGTCGGATTTGAAGATCAGTCAGATCGGTGACGCGTGCGATCTGACTCAGGGTATTTTTTGGATCTATATAAGGGATTACCTGCCATTCCTCGGAGTTTAATTTTAGATTGGCGACATTGGCTTCTGGACGATCAACAAATTTCACACCGATTTCCAAGCTCGGGATTTCATCCTCCAGATGTTCTAACTCCTGAATTTGCCGTGAGCCTTCAAGTATCAAGTTTTCCAGGCTCACCCGAACAGTTATCTTATCTTCCGGAGGGCAGATATCTGTTTCAAATTGAAAAAAACCTTCCATCCAGGTGAAGAGACGATTAACTACATCGACAAAATGAGTTTGCAGACTGAGAAGAATATCTTGCTGACTGAAGTAATTGGCATTTATTAACAGCAAACCTAATTCCTTGTCGCTCATTCCATTCACGTTAGCTTTGATGCCATTGTATTGAGCGGATGACAATAGTTGATTCTTATGTAGAATTCCAACAAGACTATTGTCATCTTGGCCGGTATTTGCATATGCCAATTTCCCATCGGTAAAAAACACTTCAACAGCTTCGTTTGACCTTTCGACTACCAAAGTACCGGACTTCTGTGCGAGAGTAATCAAATTTAGAAGTTGGGTCAGTGTAAAATCATGAAGATTACCTTTGATTGCCATTTTTGCCTCTTGATGTTCTGATGTTTATTAACTCATATTTTCTGACGAACTAGTCCAGCAATTGTCGAGATTCCGCATCACTCGTTGATTGCCTTGACATGCATTCGGCTTGTGTATATAATCCATACGCTATTTTCCTCGATAGCTCAATTGGCAGAGCGAGCGGCTGTTAACCGCTAGGTTCCAGGTTCGAGTCCTGGTCGAGGAGCCTTGACCTTCATCCTTGTTAAGCAAATCTCAATAAAAAACCATTGCGATTTTCCCAAGAAAATAAATATTTATTGCTAGATTGTATCAAAAAAAGGCGTCTCATCTATTGGAGACGCCTTACGATTGGTATACAATTCTGATAGGCAGATTATGCCATTATCAATCCGTTTTCTTCTCTGATACCTTTTTGGAATCTTTCTTTTCTGCCCCCTCACTTTCTGATTTTGTTTTAGTCTCGCCCTCCCCCTCTTCTTTATTGCTGCCGTTTTTCCGGGAACCACCAGATGGTGAACGATGGTCTGTAGCGTAAAATCCAGATCCTTTGAATACAATGCCAACAGGCGTGAAAACTTTCCGGAGAGACTTCTTAGAACACTCAGGACAGACTGAAAGAGGTTTTTCCGAAAATTTCTGGTGCCGGTCAAACCGGACACCACAATTATCACACTGGTAGGTATAAGTTGGCATCTCTCAAATAAGCTTGGTTAGTTTTAATTGGGTACGAATTGTCAGAGATTATAGCGCGCAATAATCCCAAGTGCAAGGCATGCTGCGATAGAAATTTATTAATAATCTTTTGATTTGGTTGAATGAAAATTATGAAACAAGACATTTTGAAGTAATGGGGGTTAGTTTAGGGTAATAATTTTATAATATATGGCTTGACTTAGATGCTGAAGATTCAGCTATTGTTTTTCATCCATAGGGCCAGAGATTGGTAGGGAGACCACAAAGTTGCTGCCTCCACCAGGTCGGTTCTCCACCCAGATTTTCCCTCCATGAGCTTCCGCAGTCAAGCGACAATATGTCAATCCTAGTCCAGATCCACGTTTTCGACTTGACCGGTTTGGAATTTGAAAGAAGCGATCGAATATTGACTTTGAATATTCTGCGGGAATCCCAGGTCCGCGATCGCTGACATGTATCTCGATGATACTCTGGCCAGTAGTCAGAACCTTGATGATAATATCTTCTTCCTCAGGACTGAACTTTAAAGCATTGTCGATGAGGTTGTTAATTACACGATGAGTTTTATTCTCATCCAAAGTAACCAGCGGAATATTTTGAGCTGGTTCAAACCTGATCCCTACATTGTAATCTTTCGCCAGAGCATAAAATTCCGAGATAGAATCCTTCAGAAGTTTCTCCACATCTACTTTTGAAAGTGATAAATCAATTTTTCCGGATTCCATCCTGTTGATTTCCAGGATCGATTCAACCATGGCAAGCATTCTTCGGGAGCTTCGTTGAGCGATTTGGATCGATGGCTCGAGGATTCCCGCAGGATCTCCACTAGCGAAAGCATCATTTATGACATCTAAGGCGCTGATCGTTGAGCTTAATGGAGAACGTAGGTCGTGTACAAGCGTCTCGCTGATCAGATCTTGAGCTTGTTTCAACTGGTATTCATCGGTAATATCCCGCAGGGTGATGATCAATCCACTCAAGTGATCTGATTTGTCATGAACTTGGATAAGGGTGCGTTCAATGAATAATTCCGTTGGCTGGTTAACCAGTCTATATGTGTATTTTTTTGAAGGATGGGCAGCGTCATTGTGGAGCTGATCAAGAATTTCGCCGACTTCTAATAGTGAAAAACCAATTGCTTCTACAACAGCAGGGGGTAAATCTGGAAATTTTTGCCCAATAAATTCACTTTGAGGTAGTCCAGTCAAATTCGTAACAGCTTCATTAATTAATGTGATTTTTCCATCAGAATCGATCAATATTAATCCATCACGTACTGAGTTGAGAATAGTGGTTAATCGATCCCGACCGATGGTTATATCCGATGAAAGTAATGCATTGTGCAAAGCGATCTCGATCGCAACACTGGTCTGTCCGGATAGGATGCTGAGCAGATTGAGATCATCCTTGGAGAATTCAGTCTCTGGAGTCATTGAGAATAGTGCTAAACAACCAATTGTATGTTCGGATGTAATCAAAGGTACACCAATCCAGGCGCATGGTGCATCTTCGCCAGCGGGTGAACCAATCTCGGATAATTGCTGCCTGCCATTATGGGGGAGCAATATCGGTTTACTCTCCAAGATGACTCTATCAGTCAGGCGATCTGTCAATGGTCGTCGCTGCCAATTCTGTCGTAATCCATACTTTACTGCTAATGGGTACCAGATTTGCTGATCGACAGGATCTAATAATGCCACATAGAAATTATCAACGTTTAACAGGTTGGTGACTTGAACCTGAATTGAACTGAGCAGTTTTTCTAAATCAATATCCGAACTGAGAATCTTACTGATTTCCTCCAGAGCAGATAACTCTTGAAATCTACGTTCGAGATTTTTTCGTGGGGCATTAAGATAGAAGATTAATAATCCCAGGGCGAAGGTCGACACACCTAAAATTATCAATGCCCCGTCCCCGATCAATGGATATACCAGCAAGGTAGTGAAACCAAAGAACGTTGGTAGAATCTCAGTTGATATCAGCGCCAAGATATCCCAATTTTCTCGGGTGGATCGATTCGCAATTAGATAATTGCTGGCAGTTGAATAAAAAATCCCGTGGACTGTACCAAAGAAAATACCTGCTCCTAGGATCAAGATCCATCCCTGGCTACCACCCATATTCAGGGAGGAAACCCCCTTTGTCATTCCAAATAGTGATAGCGTTAATACCAGGGTCGATGAATTGAGTCCAAAATCGAATAATCCTGCCCAGAGATGGGATTTTTGATTTGAAGAGAACGATAACAACCGCGAAGGGAAAATGATTTGCAGACCGACTGCGACACCTATACCTATTAAACATGCCCATACAGCAAGTCCGGTGCCATATATAAGTCCCGCGGAAAACAAGACGATATGGATCAGTGAATACTTATTGTTGAATAATTTAAGCGGGAGAAATTCAAGTATGCCAATAATTACCAGCAGGCTAATCAGAGGGATATATTGATCTTGAATTGGTGGGGATAAAATCGTTCCTAAAATCAAAGAAATGAAGCTTATTGTGAGAACGATGATTTGAAAATGTCTTTGGGGTGGGGTCTTGATTTTAGGCATTCTTGGCATGCCATGGAAACGTTATCTGCTTGACTGTGAAGTGGGAGTTGGTCGAGCAGTGGAGGATGGGCTAGGAGTCACTGAAGCAGCATATGGAGTCCTGGTACTTGTAGGACTTGGTGTGATTTTTGTTGGTTCTGGTGTCATTGTTGGGGAGGGAGTCGGTGTTACCATGGTGGGGGTAGCCGTGGATGGGAGGGGTGAGCTGGTCATAGTTGGCGAGGGAGTCAATTGGATTATGTAATCTTGAGCTTCTGAAATCCAATCCGCAGGGATATCCTCTGATGGCAAATCCAGAAGTGCAACAAAATCTATTCCTGCCGACTTGATATTTCCCATTAAATCAAAGGTTTTGGCGCGCCAATAGTATACCTCAGCTTGCTGTTGTTCGGTTTCAATGAGCAGCTCGCTCCCGGTGTATTGACTTATTGCATCTTCATATCGTTCTGACTGAGATAATGCCCTGGCAAGACCCAGGCTGGCCAGGAATGACTCCCGGTCAAAATTTCGTGCGATGAATAAGTCATTAACAGCTAATTGTCCTTCACCTAGCTCCAAAAACGCATAGCCACGATTAAGCAAGGCAATAAATGAGTTTTCATCTAAAGTTAAAGCTAGATTAAAAGCTTGCATTGCTTGTTCAATTTGGTTTCCACCTTCGAATAGTGCCCGACCGTAATTTGCCCAGGTATAAGAATCATCTTTTACGTAACGCAGGTAGATTTCTAAGAAGTGACTGGCCTGGTCTGCATTTCCAGATAATAAGTTCAGCTCACCTAAGGTCTGATAAATACTTAGAATGGTTTGATCAAGCTCGTAGGCCTTTTCAGCGGCATCAAATGCCTGTTCAAAATCTCCGGTATATATCAAAGCTTGCGACAGGTAAGCAAAAATTAATGGTGAATCAGGGATGATTTTCTCTGCAGATTCGATCAATTCCAAGGATTGTTCATAATTGCCATTAGACAAATGGAATGCAATCAGGTCTAGGTACGCATTAGCCAGGTTGGGATCTATACCCAATGCTTGAGTCAAATCAGATTCAATATCGAATTCTGGATCTAATACAGACAATGCTCTTGCACGACCCAAGTAGGCAGGAGCGAAATTTTGATTGACCTCGATGGCTTTTTCGTAGGCATAAAGTGCATTCTCTGGTTCACCCAATAATAGGGAAGCTTCACCCAGGTAATAATGTATGTCCGCAGAACCGGGTTCTGCTTGCGCGGCCTGCTTCATGAAAAAGAGCATTTCTGGGTAATTCCCATTGTTAAATGAGCGAATGCCCGCTCGATAAGCTTCTGTTACTGGATGAGGGGTGTTCACGTATAGTGGAGTAGGGGTGTATGTAGATTCAAGAAACATCCATAAAGGTGTTGGTCCAATGAATGTTGGTGTGGGGGTAACTACCCTAGGAGTGTTCGTTGGAAGAAGTGTCGCTGTTGCGGCGATCGTCTCGAAAATAGGTGTAACGGTTAACTCTACTCGACCAAAATATGCGGAGCTGTTGATACGAGGCCCAATGAATGCCAGGAAGATAAAACCTAAAACCAATAGACTTGCCCCCATGTACATCGCAATTCGAATAATTCTTCTGGGTTTGCTTTCGAGAGCCGCTGTTTTGTAGGTCTCTCGCCAATTACG
>DATKXE010000086.1:0-13031 GCA_035529195.1 Anaerolineales bacterium | reverse complement strand
AAAGCAAGAATGATCACCACCATGAAGCGTTTGCGGTATTCTGGACGCGACCATGAGGATTGGTATATCCTGGCGAGGAAGTATATCGCCAAGAAGATCATTATTTGGGCAGTGTAAATATAGGCCGTTTCTTTAGTTGTGAAATGCAGGGCAGTTGAAGCCGTGAGCCAGAACAGATAACGTGATGCGCCGGTTTCAAGATACCTCATTAATGCCCATAACGATACCAATCCAAATAGAACTACCAGGGCTTCATTGCGTGCATAACGCCCGTAGTAGAGCATGAAGGGGGAAATCACCATCAATACAGCCGCGACCAACCAGCCCACCCTACCAAGGTAACGGCGATAGTTCCACAAGAATAATACTGATAGAATGCTGGCGATTGCGAGAGGCAGACGGGCGCTGAAATCACTGTCACCAAATAGGAAATATGAGAATGCGATCAAATGGAACTGCATCGGACCATGGGTAACCGGATCGTGGGAATAGCCCCGGCCTTGATCAAGCAGCCATGAAAAATATACATGAGATGTCTCATCGTGACTCATGACGCGTGCGCCGAGCATATACGTCCGGCTGACCACTGCGATCAGCAATACCCCAATGAAAATGATCACAGTCCATTTAAGCGTGATACCACCCAGGAGGGGGCGATCCAACCAATTTTCCCGATTTTCTTGATGAGTGTCTTCAGTGAGATCCATACAATTTCCAGTTTATCATCATATGATTAGGTTAAATTATAATTCAGCCGATAGAATCCCCCATACTTGTGGCTTCCTGCGAAAACGAGTTCCATTAAATATAGTTATGGCTTCTGCTTCAGAGAATCAATTTCTTTCTTGGTTAATGGTCGTGATTGGCCGGGTTTAAGCGAGCCGAGCTGTAAAGTACCAATTCTAACGCGAATGATTTTAACCACGGGTAATCCGATCCGGTTTCCAATCTCGCGTATCTGCCGTTTCCGTCCTTCACCCATGATTACTCTCAACCAGGCTCCTTTTCCTTTAAAACTCTCCAACCAAACCTTTGCGGGAGAGGAATGATAGCCATCTTCTAGAACGACGCCTCGGCGCCAGGTCGCCAATTGCTCATCTTCAGGATGGACAGCAACCAGTACTTTGTATTCCTTCTGGTGACCATACCGTGGATGAGTTAAACGATTGGTCAACTCCCCATCATTGGTTAGAAGTATCAAGCCCTCACTATCCGCATCCAATCTGCCAACCGGGTACAGGCGTCCAGTTTCATCAACCAGGTCGCGAACCGTCTGTCGTCCTTCAGGTGAGCTGGCTGCAGAGATCACACCACGTGGTTTGTAGACCGCGATGTACTTCATAGATTCGGGCGCGCGGACTGGTTGACCTATAAATTCTATGCGATCAATTTCGGGATCAGCTTTCATACCAAGGGTCGCGATCTGACCATTAACTGTTACTTGACCTTTCGAAATGAATTCTTCACATACGCGTCGTGAGCCGTATCCTGCGCGGGCAAGAATTTTCTGTAATCGATCTTCCATAATGATTTACCGGATGTTAATTATAATCGAGAGGATTTATGAGTGTCTACAATCTGACTAGGTCTTGTTATTAATTCCATCTACATGGTTCTCTTCTGATTCAAGAGGAGGTAATTCAGCCAGTGAATTAAGGCCGAATTGCTGCAAGAATTCTGGGGTAGTGGCATACAAGATCGGCCGACCCGGTCCTTCTGCTCTACCAATATCTTGGATTAAACCTTTGTGGAGGAGATTTTTCACCACTCCATCACTGTTGACTCCCCGGATGCTATCGACCTGTGGTCGTGTTACGGGCTGCTCGTAAGCTACGATAGATAGGGCCTCCAACGCAGCTTGACTCAGGTAGCTGCTGATTTCAAGTCCCAGGAACCGCTCAATAGTTTCAGCAACATGAGGCGTTGTTGTTAGTTGGATCTTTCCAGCGTGTCGCTGAATCCGCAAACCTCGCTCCTGGTAATCATCGCCCAATTGCTGTAAAACTGCCTCAACTTCAGCATCTGAAATTTCTAATGCGGAAGCCAACTGGGATATGCTCACAGCAACCGGAGCAACAAATAATACAGCCTCCAGGCTGGCTTTCAATTCACTAATGTTTTGGATTTGATCAATATCGGACATGCTATAATCAGTCCTTGAATAAAATAATGTTCCCGAAGAGACAAAGAAGTAAAAATATCATGAAACAATATAAAATGATGGTTCTTATTATATTCGTATTAGTGCTTAGTTCGCTAGCCTGCAACCTCGATTTTGGTAAACCTGCAACACCAGAATTCGAGCTTCCCGTGATTACACAGGCATTGGATAATTCGGTAAATAATCTGGCTGGACCCGGCCAAGATACAGAAATCCAAGGAATTCCACACCTTGAAATCACAGAAAATCAGCTGGCTTCTCTCATGGAGGACGAGCTTGAGCAGCGTGTCGGTGATCAGATCACCAATCTCCAAGTATACTTGCGAAACGGGCAAATCCAAATATTAGGAGATTTGAATACCCAAGGGATATCTGCGCCGGCTAAAGTGGTTGTTGACGTTAGTATCGATCCCGTGGGACGACCGATATTAAGTATTATATCTTCAAGTATAGGACCTTTCCCAATTCCTGGGGATCTGGTTGCTGAGGTTGAAGTATTGATCAATAAGGCATTTCAAGAAGAAGTCCTCACCTTGGCACCTAATATGCACATTGATAATATCGTCATCCAGGAAGGGATCATGACGATATACGGTCATTCAAAATAGTTAATCCGGATGGGAACTAACTTCCCTAAACTCAAAATTCTCTTCTTTATACTGGGGGTAAGTGCGATATTTCTTTCGGCATGTGTTGCCCCTCAGGTAACCGAAGGGGTAATCACGGTGAAATACACTGCTGATGGAGAAGAAATATCAGTTGAAGTTCCAGCTGGCAGCACGGTTGATAGTGCCTTGAGAGCTGGGGGCATCATCATGGGAACCCTGGATCGCACCGATCCCCCGCTCTATACAGTTTTGAGTGATGGTTCAAAAATCCTGGTTGTTCGCATTGACGAGGAATTCATCATTGAACAAGAAGTTATCCCTTTCGAAAGTCAGGTTGTTCGAAACGAATCCCTTCCAGATGGGCAGGAATATTGGCTTCAACTCGGTGAAAATGGGCTGCGGGAAATTACAATCCGTCAGCTTTTCGAGGATGGTGTGAAAATCTCCAGCAATCCTGTAAAGTCAGTCATCGTTCAGGAACCAATGCCTCAGATAAAGATGGTTGGTGTTCAGAGAGCGTTTTTACCATTCGATATTCCTGGCAGACTTGCTTACCTGGTAGATGGGGATGCCTGGATAATGGAGGATACAACAGGAAACAGGAACCAATTAATTTCTACTGGAGATCTTGATGGTCGCATTTTCTCACTATCACAGGATGGCGAATGGTTGTTATTTACTCGCAGTGATGAAGATCAAGATATCATCAACACTCTTTGGGCTGTGCCTGTTGATCCAGAGGCGGGAGATGAAATTGATCTAGACGTGAGCAATGTAATTCATTTTGCGGATTGGAAACCAGGATCACAATTCACAATAGCATATTCCACGGTTGAACCGCGACCCGGTGCACCAGGATGGCAGGCAAACAATGATCTTCAGGTGCTCAGTTTTTCCCCCTCTGGATTTATCCGCCAACAGCCTGAAATCCTCGAAACAAATTCAGGTGGATTATACGGTTGGTGGGGAACCGAATTCAGCTGGTCACCGGATGGGTCAAATATGTCTTATACAAGAGCAGATGAAATTGGGCTTGTAGATTTTGAAACCAACGAGCAGATGCCTCTTAAACAGTTTGCTCCGGTACAAACATTTGGTGACTGGGCTTGGGTTCCTGGTATTTCTTGGAGTCCTGAAGGTGATTTATTGTATGGTATTGACTATGTTCCACCAGCTGAATCTCAACAATACGATTTAGATGTCATACCTTTGGGAGATGGTGATCCTTTAGTGCTGATGCCTGAGGTCGGGATGTTTTCTTACCCGGTTCCATCTCCTGTATCGGAATTAGGCTCTGGAGAACGTGCCCATCAGATTGCTTATCTCCAGGCGCGGTTCCCATATCAAAGTGAAACCAGCCGTTATGATCTTGTAGTTATGGATCGCGATAGTTCCAATAAAGAGCGATTATTCCCACCTGAAGGTGCTGAAGGCCTTCAACCCCAGGAAATCGTTTGGTCTTCGGGAAAGCTTGATGAATCTGGATTTTACGCCATTGGACTCATCTACCAGAATAATCTCTGGATCGTTGATAGTGTAACCGGTGAGGCCTGGCAGATCACTGGAGACGGATTAACCAGCCGCATCGATTGGAAATGATGGATCGATGTTTATCTCATTACTGAAAGGAATTTAATGAGCAATATTATAGCTAGGCAAGGAATGTATTAATGAGAATTCTCATAACAGGTGCTGCAGGTTTTCTTGGTTCGAATTTATGTGATCTGCTGATAGCTAGAGATCATGAAGTTATCGGGATGGATAATTTCATCACTGGCAGCCCCGATAATTTAGCCCATCTGGCGGGCAATGAAAAGTTTTCATTCATCCGGCATGATGTCTCCAATTTTATTTTCGTCCCCGGCAAGATCGATGCTGTGATGCATTTTGCTTCTCCTGCCAGCCCAAATCCAAATTCCCGATTTGGTTATTTAAACCTGCCCATTCAAACTTTAAAAGCAGGCGCGCTGGGCACCCATAACACCTTGGGCTTGGCCCGATCGCAGAAAGCCAAATTCATCCTGGCGTCTACAAGTGAGATCTACGGCGACCCGCTTGAGCATCCCCAGACAGAAGCTTATTGGGGTCACGTTGATCCGATTGGTCCCAGGTCTGTGTACGACGAAGCAAAGAGATTCGCGGAGGCCTTGACAATGGCATATCATCGCTTTCATAATGTGGATACCCGTGTGGTGCGCATTTTTAATACCTATGGGCCTCGTATGCATTTAGACGATGGCCGGGTGGTGCCAAATTTCTTACAACAGGCAATACAAAACCAGGCACTAACCGTTTATGGTGATGGTTCTCAAACCCGCAGTTTTTGTTATGTGGATGATCTGATTGAGGGAATATATCAATTATTGCTGTCAGATGAACATCAACCAGTAAATATCGGCAATCCGATAGAGACTACCATCTTGGAATTCGCCGAATCAATTAACAGGATAATTGGCAATCAAGCGGGGATCATTTACCGGCAAGACGCGCGTGGTGAGGGAGATCCTCAACAGCGTCGACCGGATATCTCACGGGCAAAGGAACTCCTCGGTTGGGAACCCAAAATCAATCTTGAACAAGGTTTGGCGAAGACAATCCCTTATTTTCAGGAAAAGATGGGGCTGGCGTGACGCTTACTTCAATCATCACTAATCCACGCGAGCGTACCCGATTTTTCCGCTTTGCAGCGGTTGGGATTTTTGGTGCTGTAGTTGATTTTGGAACATTTAACATCCTCACGAATTTTGTTGGGTTAAGTGCTGTATGGGCTAGTGTTTTTTCATTTATCGCTGCGATAATCAGTAATTTCACCTGGAATCGCTACTGGACGTATCCAGATTCGAGATCAAAACCTCTTGGGCGGCAATTAATCCAATTCTCTTTTGTAAGCATCCTCGGATTATTGATCCGTGTCCCGATCATCGCTCTCTTGGAACCATTATTTAACCGAATTTTTACGGATTTAGCTTTTCTCCCAGTAGGTTTCATCACGGCGGAGTTTCTGGCAAACAATCTCGCCCTGGCAGTTGCAGTCATCGTAGTTATGTTCTGGAATTTCTTTATTAATCGTTATTGGACTTATGGTGATGTCGAATAAACCGGCAACCTTTGATTACCGACACCCTCAAAAATCTTTGATTCTGCAGGTATAATTTAATAAACATGGCTAAACCACCGAGGGCGATTCCGATTTACACAACCTCCGGAGATACAGGAGGATATCTGAGCTTTCCTTATGTGTATAATCAGAATGGCGATTGGATTGGGTGGGTGACGGAAGACCATCAAGTGTACTCGGTTTATGGTCGCTATGTCGGTTGGTTGAATAAAGATAACCGCATCCTTCGCAGACGAGCGGACAATTTTCAAAAACTGGACAGGCAAACGCCGCCATTTCCCCCCAGGTTCTTACCACCAGCAAACGTTCCCCTACCGCCCTTAATGGCGGAATTAAAATATGAAATCGTTGATGTCCTGGAGGATATGCCTGAATTGATGCCCAGGCAAGATGACTTTGCAGTTAGTTATGATGAATTTGCTTGAGATTTATTAGAAAACTTTATTGAGAACCGAAAATCTAGTCTCGCGATAGAAGGTGATCAAACCTCATAAACACAAAGGTGATTTCGTTCGAATAATTAGATCCTAGATTGAACTATCTACATTAATCATGATCACGACCAGATATGAAAAATATTTGCTATACTATTTACATCACCATGTACTGCCTTCAGGAGAGCGTAAACAATGAGATTATGGAACCCATTTAAAAAGAAGAGCAGCGAAGTTAAGGAAATCCCAGTGCGAGATCCGGATGAAATTAAGGATCCAAGTGATCATGATAGCTTTATACAGCGGGGGTGGGCTTATCATGCTCGGGGAGAACAGGAAAAAGCTGAATCAGATTTTCGCCGGGCAATCTCTTTTTCCCCGGAGTCAGTGGATGCAAAGTACGGCATGGGTTTAGTCATGAAATCACAAGGCAAGACCCAGGAAGCAATCGAGTACTTTGAGAAGACAATGGATTTAATCTTGCAAGGGAAACTTGAACATCACTCACAATCAGAGATGATGCGCAGGCTTACCCTGGCACATATCAACGAGCTGACCACCGGGGATTGGAACCTGGAGGATCAAATATGGTCTCAATCGTAATGGATCACCGTGAACGCATTGAAGCAACCATCGCCAATGACGTAGTTGATCGCCCAGCGGTGGCACTTTGGCGGCATTTTCCAGTAGATGATCAATCTCCAACGAACCTGGCTCGAGCGGCAATCGATTTACAACGCAGCTATGATTTTGACCTGGTGAAGATCACACCCGCCTCGTCTTTTTGTATCAAGGATTGGGGGGCAATAGATGAGTGGCGAGGAGCTCCAGAAGGAACGCGTGCTTATACCCACCGGGTGATCCAGAATCCGAATGATTGGGAAAAACTCGCTCCCCTAGATCCTAATGAAGGCTTTCTAGCTGCTCAGCTTGAATGTATGCGCATCATTGTATCTGAATTAGGTAATGCTGTCCCGGTTATCCAAACTGTTTTCAATCCGCTAGCACAGGCAAAGAACCTGGTAGGTGCTGACAATCTCTCGGTTCATCTGCGCCGATATCCTGATCAGTTAAAAGCTGGTTTGCAGACTATCACAGAAAGTATTCAACGGTTTATTGAAGCAGGGCAGGAAACAGGAATTGACGGCATATTCTATGCTGTTCAACACGCTCAGTATGGTCTATTTTCTGAACAGGAATATGATGAATTTGGGAGAACATTTGACCAACAAGCCCTCGAGCCTGCCCAGCAATACAGGTTCAACATGCTTCACTTGCACGGCAAAAATGTAATGTTCGATCAATTCTTAGATTACCCTTTCGCGATGATCAACTGGCATGATCGGGAAACCCCACCCACTTTAGCAGAAGCCAGGCAGAAATTCTCAGGTGCACTTTGCGGAGGTTTGCGCCGTCAAGAGACAATGGTTTTGGGGACACCAGGGCAAGTGAAGGCTGAGGCACTGGATGCAATCCAACAGACTGGAGGGCGTGGTTTGATCTTGGGTACAGGCTGCGTTATGCCAACCATCGTTCCGCAGGGGAACATTATTGCAGCTCGCCAGAGTGTCGAGGGGTGATTCCCCCAACAATTTAAGGAGAACGAATTCGGCGATCGAGACACCTCGGTCGCCGGTTGTGTTATGCGAGTTATCTCGGGAAGCGCAAAAGGCCGCAGGTTAGGTTCCGTACCGGGTGATATTACCCGTCCGATCACAGACCGGGTAAAGGAATCCTTATTTAACATCATTGGACCAGAGGTCCAAAATTCAACATTTTTGGATATGTTCGCTGGTACGGGTAGTGTTGGGATTGAAGCCTTGAGTAGGGGAGCAGAATCTGCGTTATTTATCGATGTCAATCGAAGGGCTATCAAAACGGTGCAATCCAATCTTCAGCTTACCCAACTCGCGAATCGTGCGATGGTTATCCATGGTGATGCTTTTACCGTCCTGCACGAACCAGCAAAGGATCAGTTCGATTACATTTATATCGCGCCGCCTCAATATAAAGGATTGTGGCTGCAGGCATTAGAGAATCTGGATGCTCACCTGGATTGGTTATCTCCAGATGGATGGGTGATTGTACAGATTCATCCCCGAGAATTATCTGCGCTCAATCTTAATCATCTGACTGAGTTTGACCGCCGGGCTTACGGAAGTACACTTCTGGTATTCTTCTACCTCGAACCTGATTGAATGGGTGTATGAATACTAAGGCCCCCAGAAACTCTCCACTTCGCAGGTTCAATCCATTGATCCGTGATTGGATGCTGGTTTCTCCCCCGCGAGATATTACCCCAGAAACCGCGGCATAACGCTTGCATTCTTTGAGCGATAGTCTCTACTTCAGGTCTGATTAGTGTGTTAAAAAAGACCGCGCATAGTGAGCAGAAATCCAAAGACAATCAGGGGGATTCCCAGTGGCAGTAAGATCACAGTGATGCATAGAACAGCACCAATGATAATCATCGCAAAGCCTAAAATGATGGCGATTAATCGACCGGTTAATTTAACGATCCAGGTGAGCAATCGCCATACGGCCCAAAATGGCCATAAATACCAGGGAACTTGTTCGGTGGTTATACTTGCTTGAGTCATCCTTCACTCCCGTAAAAAATTAATTGGTTCCTTCCGAGCCTATTACCAATATTTCAACCTCAATTAATTAATACGGAAAAATCGACTTTTGGTTGCACGAAGGAAACTTTTTTTTCTGAAGTTCACGGGTCACGGAAAAGGATCATCAAACGATCGTTATCATCGTACATATAATGAGCTGAAAATGGTGCATCCCCCCGCTGAGCTCCTATGACCCTTGGAAGCAGCACAGCTAGATCTTCAACAAGGGGCAAACTATTCACCTGGTTGATTGGGATCCATTCCAGACTGCCTTCAGGTGAGGGAGGTAGTTCATTGCTGTGGTCGATATTTCGGGCAGGGATATCACCTCGCATTACAAAAATCCCCACTCCGATGTCATCTCCGGTATCGATGGTGATCAATCCACAGAGCCAAAGGTTATTGATCTCATAACCAGTTTCCTCAGAAAGTTCACGATAAGCTGCTGAAAGGATGTCTTCACCACGTTCAACGTGACCTCCTAATCCATTATAAAGTCCCGCCCAGAGGCGTTTATCTGGGCCTCCTTTTAAGAGCAAGATGCTTTCACCTCTGGTCAGGAATATCAAGGTTCTGGGAATCAGCAGGTAGCGGTCAAGAGTGATTTTTTGATCAGAGCTTGGCATGGGGAATCCTTTGTTTGAATAAATTGCAGCTGATCTAATGGTTCTCATGAGAAGAAGGATACTTATATTATATATGGGCTGAAAAAAACTGTCATCTTCTTGTTTTTCACACAGAAATGATAACCCAGGTTGCAAATGGGATGAACTAAGGCTATAATCGAGGTGCTAACCATGAGAATTTACAATTAATAAGGAGTCAGCGATGGTCGATGAAAAAGAACAAATATACGGCAAAGTAACAGAAGACATGGATCCAATTAAGAAAATATTGAACAAGGTCCCTGGATTTGGTGGTTATATTGAACGCCAAAAGAGACGCGATTCAGACAAATTGCTCCGGGAATACATGTTCGAACAGTTCCGTGAGCTGGAAAGTCGGGTTTCTCGATTGCAGAGAGATTTCATCAGCCAGGGTGAAATTAAGTACGTGGATGACCTGGAGGCGACAGCTATCAAACTGCGCACTTTTGCCGACCGGATTAAGACTGCCAGCCGAGGATACTCAGGGCTTTTTGACGCGGTCAATGTAAATGAAGATGAATTAACACTTATCTACGAGTATGATTCTTCGATGCTCGATCTTGTTGATGAAATCGATCGTGCAATAGATAACGTTGAATCATCAGTTGGTACGGAAGGGCTGCCAGCCGCGATCCGCCATCTGGAGACAAAAGCTGAGGAATGCATTCAGGCATTCGACGACCGCGAGAATGTTATCCTGGGATTGGCAGGATAGGCAAGCAGACCAGGGATAGGTAAATCCAGAATTATTCAGTAGGAGAAAAGGTGATGGCAAGAATTTTTGACGTAATTGAATACCCGAATGAGATGGATGATGAGATCGTTCATCGTTTCCCGGAGGTCGGTGCTGGAGATTTTCGTATTGGCTCACAGGTGATCGTGCGTGAGTCTCAGGCGGCGGTCTTTTTCCGTGATGGGAATGCACTGGATGTTTTTGGGCCTGGTCGGCATACGATCACAACCGCTAATATTCCTCTGCTGATCAACCTGATCGGGAAAGCTTTCAACGATAAGACCCCCTTCCCAGCGGAAGTGTATTTTGTTTCTATGCGGGAATTTGCGGATGAAAAATGGGGAACCCCACAGCCGATCATTATCCGCAATCCCAATATGGGATTGGGGGTTGCCTTGCTGCAAGGGTTTGGCACTTATAGCTTCCAGGTGAACGATGTTCAGCAGTTCGTTACGCAGATCGTGGGGACTCGTGGCACCTACGATACGATAGAGATTGAAAGTCGTATGCGCTCGATACTGCTCTCGAAACTCCAGGATCTGCTGGGCGAGACTGCTGCTACTTCAGATGTTCCGCAGCTGATCGGTTTAACAGAGGAATTGGGGGCAGGGGTGCGTGCCAAATCACAGGCTGATTTCGAAGCGATTGGATTATCACTAAAATCGTTCTACATTTCCAATTTAAAGCCTTCCAGTAAATCCGCTGAGGAGCTAAGGGCGATGGGTATGCTGGATATGCAGACCTATACCCAGCTGCAGGCCGCAGATGCAATGCGGGATGCAGCTCAAAATCCCAGTGGTGGTGCAGGATTAACCGCTGGGATTGGCGCCGGTATGGGTGTGGGGCGGGTGCTCAGTGATTCTCTGAATGGGATGACAGGTTCCGCAGCTGCAGGTGCCGGAGCAAGCCAACCTCCAAGTGGTGGTCAGCCAGCAGGTGGGTTGTCGGATGTTATGACTCCATCCGAAGCCGCGACTGCCCTACGTGTTTCGGAGGAAGATGTAGTCGCTGCGATTGAAGCCGGTGATTTGAAGGCTCGTAAATTGGGGAATGCCTATCGCATTAGCAAGGATTCATTAGAGGAATTCCTCAAAGGATAATGCGCAAAGTAACAAAGTAAAAAAAACTGGTGGTCGCTATTAACCACCAGTTTTTTTTATTTAATCCTCTTTGTTGAAAGCGTTCTGAATTTCCTTTACCACATCCAAGGATATGGGTTTCCCTTTGGCAGTTTTTCTGATGAAATCCTTTAATTTCTTAACTTCTAAGGTTGGAGCCGGAGCGTTATCTGCATCCACCTCACATTTTTCATTTGTCATCACTAGGGCGGCCTGCACGTCCGGAATTGTCTCCTCATCCAGGTGCTTCTCGAGATAGCTGGCTATGGCGTTAATCTCAGAACCGACCTCCATATCAGGACGTCCCAGGTTTTCCTGAGCAAATATTTTAAGATAAATGTTCCCGCCTTTTTGCCGCCAGCGTTTCTTTCCTTCATCATACGTGATCATGCCTGCCTGGTGACGGGGCATTAACACCCATACACCTGCTGGCCCAACCAGCAGGTGAGAGGTTGGCGTTGAGTAATGGTACAGGCTGTAACGAGCATCCAGTCCCTTGAGAGCTGCATCTAATACTTCATCCGGCCTGGGGCGGCGACCCCAGCGATTTCCAAAATAAATTCCGATCTGGGATAATCCAAATCCGATCAGCAGCGCGACCAGGGATATCGAAAACATCTCAGGTCTGGTAAATGAGATAAACATACCGCCAGCTAAGACCACCAATCCAGTGATGCTGGTGATTTGCCCGATACGAGCATTGCGTTTGATCAAGCGATCATTCGTTGTTATTTCCATATTCTATGATTTCCCATTCTTATTAATATATTTGCACATCCGATCATTTTTCAGACATGCATTGAAATTTTAACCCGGGTAGCGCTTCAATATTAGACATGCATTTTGACCACCAAGACCGAATGAATTTGACAGGGCTGAGTTGATCGCTACCTGGCGAGGTTGGTTGGGAACATAATCTAAATCGCATTCAGGATCAGGCGTTTCGTAATTAATGGTTGGTGGCAACCAACCATGCTGTATAGCTTGTGCACATACGATCGCTTCCAAGGCTCCTGAAGCCCCCATGGCGTGACCCATCATGGATTTTGTAGAACTGATTGGGATCTGGTAGGCTTGTGCCCCAAATACATTCTTAATCGCTCGGGTCTCAGTGGGGTCGTTTAAAGCGGTGGAGGTCCCATGAGCGTTGATATAATCAATATCTTCTGGATTCATCTCCGCATCCGCGAGCGCCCATTTCATCGCCCGTGCAGGGCCAGCGCCTTCAGGATCTGGTGCTGCCATGTGGAATCCATCTGATGAGGCTGCATGCCCAGCGATCTCTGCATAGATGTGAGCACCACGTTTGCGAGCATGTTCCAGTTCCTCAACGATCAAAACTCCTGCCCCTTCTGAAAACACAAACCCCTCCCGATTGAGGTCGAAGGGGCGTGATGCTCGTTCTGGATTGTCATTGAAGCTGGAGGTAAGAGCTCTCATGGCGATAAACCCAACGACAGCAAAATCTCGGATCATGGCTTCTGTTCCACCTGAAATTACCACGTCCGCAAGTCCGCGGCGAATCAGTCCACATGCTTCCCCGAGAGCCTGGGTGCTGGACGCACAGGCTGTGGTAATTGTGAAGTTTGGA